>JANONN010000264.1:0-1588 GCA_031420835.1 Ignavibacteriales bacterium
GATAGAGTAGTTATCTTGTCTAATTACTAGTCGTATTGTCCAGCTACTCTTTGCATTCTCCTGGTAGCCCGAACCGCTCCATGAACCGCTCATCCAAGCAGTTGGAGAACCACAAACGCGATTACATTTTTCGCATGCAGATGCAATCTCCTCTTGAGCGTTTACCGGGTTTTTCATGCAGCGTTCAGGGGTCCACTCCTCCAACATTTTCTGGCGGCAAGACACGGCTTCATTGCATTGTGCGGATGGGCACGAACTGGCCCGAAAAACCGCATCACAAAGTACTGCATGGGCAGGCACACCGACGACCAAGGTAGTTAGTGCTATCAGAATGGTTAAAATGGTTCTCATCTGCATCTCCTTAGAAAGTTAATATTTTCGCTTTTCGCTACAACTTTGTTTTCAACAACAATCGACTCACTGCACCGATCTGGAAAGCATCGAATCGCACATGCCCGTACGGCTTGCTCTAGAAGATGCCTAACGCTAGAGACGAGCGACCGACGTCGGGGCTTCCGAATCGCCGTCCTGATTTTGTTAGGCCTCTACGTTTTGTATATCAGCTCACTCCCACCTATTCCCGAAGATTGATTTCTCGAGCTTAGCTGGCCCAAGATCCTTTCCGCAGACTTTGCACCACTTGTTGGTTGCAATGAATACAACATAGTCTGTCTGGCTAATTTGAAATATTTTGTGAGGACAGTGTTCACGAGCATCATAAGGGTGCTTCTTTTGGATTTCATCATACTCTTCGCGAGCTATTCGAAGTCGTCGATCCGCAATGAGCTTGTCGGCCAGCGTGACGGCACCGGCAAGCAGGATGAGAGAGCCAGGAATAAAGAACAACTTCGGATTATAAAAGCCCGCGATGATAGTGCCGCCAATGATGAGATACAGAGCAAGGGAGCCAAGAGTGCCAAGGATGCTCAGGATGGAGCGCAACATGTCATCACCTCGCGATAGTTATGGATTCAACGGCAGTCTTCGGCGGATGGTCTTGGACGCCTAACGTTTGAAATCACCGGCCTGCGCGGCTTTTCGCGCAGGTCCGGTGGATTGATGGGTTGGGTGTCACTTCTTCTTCTCTCGCTGAATCATGGTTTCGGCTTTCTCGGTTGGCTTGCAGTTGAGTGTCGTTTCGTACTCGACCAAGAGACCACGGATAGACTTTTCGATTTCGGGTAGCCCCAACTTTCGGGAAATTAATTCAGCGGTCATGATGGCTCGATAAACGTAGGTAACGAGCTGACTCTCCCATTCGACCATTCGTGGCGTTCCCAACATGCCGGTCATGTGAAAGCGCGGAGGGTTGCCGCCATACATCTCCATGATGTGGGGATAGGCACCATGAACGAAGCCTGAAAACGCTTTGTGTATCGTGCTCAGCACGTTTTGTGCATCGTGTGGGTTAAGTTCATCACTGACGAGTTCCCCGAAGGCAGCATTGATCTTTCGGCGCGGCACGTTGTCTCGGTCTTGCGGTGACGTAAGAGGGTTGTCTGGGTTTTCGAATTCCTCCCGGAAGAAGTCATCGAACATTCGGACCTGATCTTTGCTCGGGCCGTTCTCCCCTAGTGGCTTTACGAAA
>JANONN010000265.1:0-2162 GCA_031420835.1 Ignavibacteriales bacterium
ATTTCCACCTCAGACTGGGGTCAGCACGAAGTCGTAGGGCGAACGCCAGGGTGTCGCGGCCTCACCAGTCTGTTCAAACGGCGCAATCAGCGATTCTTTCACACCAAAGACCGCATCCGAGGCAAGATAGACGTCGCCGCCCACGAAAGTGTGCGTCACCAGCTTCTGAAAGCCCGGCGCAGTGATAAGGTAGTGCATATGTGCCGGGCGGTAGGGATGGCGGCCCATTTTGCCCAGCATTTTGCCCACGGGCCCGTTGTCCGGAATCGGGTAGGACGTGGGCTTGATCCCGCGGAAGGCATAGCGCCCGTCCACCCCTGTAAGGAAACGGCCGCGATTGTTCCACTTTGGCTGGATACCCGGCTGCTGCACGTCATAGAATCCGTCCGCATTGTCGGACCAGACATCGACGCAGGCACCTGCAATCGGGTGCCCCGCCGGATCCAGCACCCGGCCATCAAACAGGCAGGGTTCGCCCTTGCCATCAAGGCAGATGTTGGCCCCCAGTGGCAGCATCGGGGCATCGGCGACATGGAATGGCCCGAACACCGTGTTCTCGGTCGCCCCTGCCGGACGGCGGTTGTTGATCGCATCAACCAGCATGGAAAAGCCAAGCACGTCCGACAACAGGATGAATTCCTGCCGTTCAGCCGAACAGATCTGCCCGGTTTTGGTCAGAAATTCGATGCCGACCGCCCATTCGTCCTGCGTCAGGTGGATATCCTTGGCAAAGGCGTGCAGGTGCTTGACGAGACAAGAAAGCACCTCGGCCATGCGCGGCGTGACATCGCCGCCCATGCGGGCGTTCACGGTTTCGACCGAAGCGTGTTCCGAGAAACAGGCAGTCATGACACTTCCCTTCAACAGCAGGATCAGCTTGCGGGGGCATCGCCCCGGACCGCGCGGGACAGCAGAGCCGACAGGCCCGCCTCGGTCAGCGGCCGGGGGTTCCAGCAGGGGCGGGAAAGCGCGATGCCGACGGCTTTGGCAATATCGGCCTCGGCAAAGCCCAGTGACGTCAGCGCAGTTGGGGTGCCGACGCGTTGGGCGAAAGCGAAAAGGCCCGCAGCGGCCGTCGGTGCGTCAAAGATTGCCGCCACCGGGGCCAGCAGATCGGGCACCGCAGCTTCGCGCTGCTCGGGCGTCGTCAGAATCAAGATTTTGCGGACGCCCAGCCGGTCTGCCTCGTCGGCCAGGCGCAACAGGCTGCCGGGGCCAAAAACGATGCGGGCGGGGGAGCCCTGGTGCAGGAAGGAGGATTGAAATTGCATGGCAGGGGCTGTGATCCAGAGTGAGTGCAGGTGCCGGGCTGTGGTCGGCTCAGCTGCGGTTGTCCATTCGTTTCAGGAATGGGTGGATTGCAATGATCTTCCAGAGATCCGCTTTGAAGAACGGGTCCTGGCGGTTGAATGCCTCAACTTGCGCCAGACTTTCAGCCTCAACAAGCAAGCAACTGCCGATCATGGTTTTGTTGTCGTCAGCCAACAGCGGCCCGGAAATCACGATGGTTACGGGCGGGTTGGCAAGACAGGCGCGGTGCGCCTCATAATGCGCCAGGCGTTTTTCGACGGCACCGTCATGATCAAGGCAGTGGATTACAAAATGCAACGGATTGCCCCTTAAGTTTCTGAAGTGAGACCGGTTCAGTGGTATTTTCCAAAAAAATAGCACATAAAAATTTGTTTGGAAAGCGCAGCAGGCATAAAGCTAAAGAGTTTTGGAAACTTTGTGGCGTCGGTGTGGGTTGCAAAGCATCCAGCTGCCTCCGGTCATGCCTGGAAACTTCAGCACTGGTCGCCGGCACTGAGCCAGGCATCTCGCTTGCCTCAATAACGGGCTGGCATTTTTTTTTGACATGATTGTGTTTTTGTTCAATGCCTTGAATGAGAAGGCTGCAGGCAATTCCAGTGCGCTGCCGTCGCGTTGGCGCTGGTCTCTCCGCGCCAGCCCAAGCGCGCGCCGCCACGCCAATGTTCGGATGCGATGATCTTGAACCGGAGGTTTCAGCCGTCGCCACGCATCTTTGCGGCAGGACAATGCGATCGCCGACCTGGCGCAAGTAAGAGAGTGATCACTTAACACACTGATATAGAATGGATAAGCCGCGCGCGGACTGCGCCGCGTCGATTGTGATAATTTGCCATACTGCAAGGATAATCGAA
>JANONN010000266.1:0-1858 GCA_031420835.1 Ignavibacteriales bacterium
GGCTGCCGCAAGTCCGGCAAGAATCAACGATGCGCTTGCCCGTAGGTCGGTGGACATGACCTTTGCCCCCTTCAGTTGTTTCACACCTACGATGGTGGAGACATTTTCCTTGACGGTAATGTTCGCACCGAGTCGTGTAAGCTCAGGCACATGGGTGAACCGATCGAAGTACACTGTTTCCGTAATGACGCTCGTTCCATTTGCTATCGCCATGAGCGCCATCCATTGCGCTTGCATGTCAGTCGGGAAACCTGGATAAATAGCAGCGGTGACGTTAACAGACTTGATCCGTTCCGACGGCGTGATTTCAACGAAGTCGCTCCCAGTAGAAATAATTGCTCCGGCCTCTTTTAGCAGCACAAGCAATTCATTGAGATGATTCGGGTTGCACCGATCAACGCGTATTGCTGATCCTCGTGAGCCATTCATTGCCGCAGCAATCAGAAACGTGCCGGCTTCGATTCGGTCTGGAATCGTTGTCACATCCGCTGCGTGCAGCTCTTCGACTCCCTCGATCTCGAGCTTGTTTGTTCCGATGCCATTGATCTTCGCTCCCATGCTTACGAGAAACTGTGCAAGAGCAGTGATCTCCGGCTCAATGGCGGCGTTTTCGATCAGCGTCGTTCCTTGTGCCAGAACAGCGGCCATCATCACGTTACCGGTCGCGCCAACACTCGACACGTCAAAGAACACTTTTGCACCCTTCAACCGTTTCGCTTTCGCAAGGATGTAACCTTCCTCAAGTTCGATCTCAGCACCGAGTCGCTTCAATCCCTCTATGTGTAAATTGACTGGACGAGGACCCCAGGCACACCCGCCGGGGAGAGATACTTTTGCTTCTCCATAGCGCGCAACCAGAGGGCCCAGGACATAGATCGAAGCTCGCATTTGTTTTACATGTTCGTACGGGGCTTCATGGCCTCTTACATGCGAAGAGTCAATTACCATTGTGTGATCACGATGCGACATCGTCAGCCCCATCGTTTCGAGCAGCCGTGTCATCGTTGTGATGTCGCGTAGCTTGGGTGTGTTGTGCAGCGTGTAGCGACCCGGTGCAAGAAGAGTCGCCGGCATGAGCGTGAGCGATGCATTCTTCGCACCGCTGATGCTGACGCTTCCCCGAAGGGGCTTACCGCCACGAATGACAAACTTGTCCACAACGAATTCCTTTCTTGAACGTGAGCAATATAGGCGAATAAGTGAGGAAAGGCAAAGTCATCGTTTCTTGTGTTTCGTTCATTTTTTCCCTAACATCGAAAGGTCTTCAATCCACAAATTTCCATTTCCCTTTTTTTATTTTCAGTTTTTCAATTTTCATTTTCAATTTTTCATTGATTCCATGCCTGTTCAAGTCATTGTTGGTGCCCAATGGGGTGACGAAGGAAAAGGAAAGATCGTTGATCACCTCAGCGAGCATGCCGATATCGTCGCACGCTATCAAGGCGGCGCCAACGCAGGACATACCGTCGTCATCGCCTCCGGCAACGGAAAGAATAGCCCGGCAAAGGAGTACGTCCTCCACCTTATTCCTTCCGGAATCTTCCATCGCCACGTAACGTGCGTGATTGGCAACGGCGTCGTGATCGACCCGAAGGCACTCATGGCCGAAATCCAACAACTCCGATCTCTCGGAATCAACATCAAGGGTCGATTGCTCATCAGTCACAATGCTCATCTCATCATGCCATACCACAAACTGCTGGACACGATTCGAGAGAAGGGGGAAAACAAGATCGGCACCACCGGGAGGGGGATCGGCCCCGCATACATTGACAAGTACATGCGAACGGGGATTCGAGTCGTTGACCTGCTGAATCGGGATGTTCTTTGCCGGAAATTGAAACAGAATATCGAGGAG
>JANONN010000267.1:0-5791 GCA_031420835.1 Ignavibacteriales bacterium
AAGAAAGCACCGGAAGAACAATGGGATAGTTACTGGGCGAATGTGTACGCAAGACTCGAGCGAGGAATTGCCTGGCTGTTCATCACTATCGGCACTGTTATTGTAGTTGCGTTGGCAGGGTATCAGGCAGTCCTGGAATTCTTGAGAGATACCGAAATGCCGGTCGCACTCAAGATAGGGATTGCAACAGTAGTCCTTGGACTTGCTATCCTGTTGGTTTCTGTCGTGCGAGAAAAATGGACTCTGCGTCAAGCAGACAAATACAAGGAGGTTATACGATGATCGTCACGACTTCGAGCACGATTGCGGGAAAGAGGATTACGAACACCTACGGAATCGTTCAGGGCAACACCGTCCGCGCCCGTCATATCGGAAAAGACATTGTTGCCGTATTCAAGAATATCTTAGGCGGAGAGATAGAAGAGTACACCAAGCTCCTTGCAGAATCACGCGATCAGTCTCTTGATCGGATGATTGCACGCGCCGTTGAGCTTGGCGCTAATGCCATTGTGGATGTGCGCTTTTCCACCAGCTACATCATGGCCAATGCAGCGGAGATTCTTGTGTATGGGACGGCCATCACGGTGGAGGATGAGAAGTAGGTAGGATCAATTCATGTGCGACTCACTCCCGATGGCATCCTCTGGGAAAGTGGGTCGCACGTTGCAACGCCGATCGCTGATCGACCACTGAATACTTTCACAATCCAATAATCCATTCCTGCTGTTTTCTGCTCTCTCCTTTCTGATCTCTGACCTCCCGACATCTGACCTCTGATAAGAGAATGCTCATTCGTTGATTCTCTTCCAAAAATGAGCTACCATACTTACAGTTCGCTGCCATTTGGAATCCAACGTGCCTTCCGAGAATAATATCAAACGACTTATCCGTTCTATTCAGGCTCGACTCGAGCTTAAGATCCTCCTCTTAATCATTGCGGTCATGATCGTTGGGTTCGGGTCGTACGTCTTTTTGACCATCCAAAAGGAATCGGAAGCGCTCATGGCGCAGCACCATGAGAAGTTGCAATTGTTCGGTGAGACAGTGACGGCGGGGATTAGAAATGTGATGCTGACGGGGAAAGCGCCCCTAGCATCTGAATTTGTGAATGACGCCCGGCAGAACCTACGATTCGGTTGGGTAACGATTTACGACCGGTTTGGGCGTGAGGTGTTTTTGCGTGAGGGGGAAGGGATGGTCCCCAACGTCAAAGAATCCGATCCGTTCTTAGCCCAAACGCTCAGTACTCGGGAAACTCAATGGACGATGGTCAAGGAGCAGGAATCAAACGTCTACACGCGTTACGAGCCGTTAAAAAACACACAAGAATGCTGGCGCTGCCACGACCCCAAGCAAGAACTCCGCGGTGTGTTACAAGTTGCGTTGAAACCGGGGAACATCCGCACGACTTCAATTGATGAAGCCTCGAAGCAAATGGGAAGCGTTATTGGAGAAGCGATCGCGATTGCCTTTCGGACGATCATGATTGGAGGCCAGGGCGAAATGATGGATACGCTAACGACGCACGCGCGCTCGATGCCGGCGGTGGAGCGTGTGCAAGTCTATAGCCGGCTTGGATATCTCGCCTTTGGCCCCGAAGAACCGGAACTACAGGAGGAGAAGATCCTGGGCGTCCTGAAAGAGCACACAAAGGATCGTCAATATCACTTTGAGAGTGTGGGGAAGTTCTTGCGGCTCTACGTTCCGCTTGCAAACGGGGATCGGTGTCAGGTGTGTCATGGGGGGAACTTCCCGATGCGCGGCGTGATGGTTATTGATTTCCGCGCCGATGACCTTCGAAAACTCTCAAGCGATCCTTCGAAGGAATTCACTCGCGCGCTTCAATGGACGGTGTTTGAAGGTTTCAAGAGTATTATGTTAGTCGGTCGCGCAAGCTCTGCCAGGTATTTTATGGATGAGCTACGTTCGCTTCCAGTGTTTCACACGCTGCGGGTATTCGACAAGGAAGGGAACGAGCGGTTTCTCAATCCGCCTCCTCGTCAGCGAGATCAGGTAGCAGTAGCAGTCAACGAAAAAAAAGTTTTGGAATTCATCGAAACGGTGAACGGCGAAGACTTCATGGTGCGGTTGTCGCCACTGCGGAACGAAGTGCGTTGCTATTCCTGTCACAGCAAGAACCACGAGGTTCGTGGCGTCGTTGAAGTTACGGCATCCATGAAGATGATCAACGAAACTATCGCAGCAAACAAGGTGCGCTCTGCCACCGTTGGGGTCGTGACGTTGCTGCTGGTGTGGGGCGTGATTCGTGTGTTCATGAGGACGGTTGTCGTGAAGCCGCTGCAGAGCATCGAACGAATTGCTTCACGGGTCGGTGAGGGAGATTTCTCCTTGCAAGCGACGGTACATTCGAGCGATGAGATCGGAACACTCGCCCGCCGCATCAACGACATGGTGCAGGGATTGCGCGAGCGATTTCAATTGCAGAAATTTGTCTCACAGCAAACAGTTGAGGCCGTTCGTCGTTCCGACCTGCAAGGCGTAAAACTTGGAGGCGAGCGCAAAGTGGCGACGGTCTTCTTTTCCGACATCCGTGGCTTCACAGCGTTCTCCGAGCGAACGGAGCCGGAAAAGGTCATCGCGATGTTGAACCACTGTTTGTCAAGTCAAACAGCAATCGTTCGCAGGTACGGCGGGGACATTGACAAATACGTTGGAGATGAATTAGTAGCAGTGTTTGAAGGGGAGGCGATGGTTGAGAATGCGGTGAGGGCGGCGCTGGAGATTCAAGACTTGGTCTTTCTGGCCGACGGCGTTGAAACAGATGTCATCAGCATCGGCATCGGGATCAATACAGGAGAAATGGTCATGGGGGCGATGGGAAGCGACCAGCGAATGGATTACACGGTGATCGGCGATAATGTGAACTTGGGAGCGCGTCTCTGCAGTGCGGCGAAAGCCAATCAGACACTCCTCTCAGAATTTTCTGCCCAGCATCTTGGAAATCACGCAGACATGGAGCTTGTGCCATTAGAACCGATTCAAGTGAAAGGGAAGCAAGCGCCAATCCGGATTTTCGAAGCTCGGTGGAAACGCGGCACAAACAATTCACAGACGGCATCATCTCCGTCGAAAACTCAAGTTTCTAGAATATGATTTTGTTCACTCAACAAGAAAGCGGTTTGTTCCATGGGTATGAATCAACGAAGGCTCTATCGCACAATCGAAAGTTTTGCACTCAAACATTTCAAGACCGACAAGGAGTTGCTCAAGCACGTCGTCAATGAAATCGTTAAGAATGAGAACATTGATATCAAAGGTGGGCGAATCTGGCAATATGACCAGGCGAGTGAATCGTATCGATTGATCCATCAAATCGGCGCGATCGAGCGAGTCGAGGCCGGCTACAAGATTCCGATCTCCAGCTATCCGATTTTTCTGCGACTGGCTGAGCATCGTTCTCTTCTGGGTCGAGAAACCGATAAGTATTTAGTGAAGAAAGGGATCGTCAAGTACTCGGCGTCTGGAGTAGGCGAAAAGGTTCCGTACAAGAAATTCTTCGTTTACCAGTATGTTCTTGCTTTCAACTCCGATGCGCTCGATGATACGTTGCTGGCCGAGTTGAACATCATCAGCCTTGCGGCGACGTCGCTCCTGAGCGGACGGCAGATCGAACGGAAGGCTGCGTTGTTGGAGCGAGATCTCGACAAAGCAAGCGAGATCCAGCAGAGCATTCTGCCGGAGCCGTACCTCCAGTTCCATCATTTTGAAGTGTTTGGGAAATCCGTTCCGGATCGAATCGTTGGTGGAGATTTCTTCGACTATCTCTTGCCGGTTGAAGAGCGTGATCGGCTCAGCATTGTCATTGGTGATGCGGCGAGCAAGGGGCTTCACGCGGCTGCACAGGCGATGTACGTCGTGGGCGCGATCCGAATGGGGATTTCATTCCACACAAAGATCGGCACCTTGATGGGTCGTATCAACAATATCGTGAATCAAACGTTTGCCGAAGAGCAGTTCGTCTCGTTGTTCTACGCCGAGTTCTCAGACGACAAGAAGGGCCTGATGCTTTATTCAAACGCAGGGCATAATAGCCCGCTTCTCTATCACGCACAGGAGAAGACTATAGAAGAGCTTGAACCTACAGGGCAGATCATTGGCCCGTTTCCGAACGAAAAATTTCGTGTCGAGAACACGACACTGAAGACAGGGGATGTTCTCTTGATGTACAGCGATGGTATCAGTGAGGCAGCCAGCACACAGGATCAGAGTTATGGGGAAAAACGATTAGCCGAAAAGCTTGAAGAGTTCCATCGTCTGAGCGCCCGTGAGATCTGCGAAGCGATCTATAATGATGTTGATCAATTCTCGGTCGGTTCAACGATGACTGACGACAGGACTCTCGTCGTTGTAAAGAGAATACATTAACTGATGTTACGCAAGTGTGTGATTCAAGCTTAGAAATCCGAAATCCTAGTATCGAAACTCGAAACAAATCCTAAGCACGCCTGCGTGCCGAAACCGCACTTTGTCGTGCAGGCACGAATTTTGAAATCATAGAACATTGGGCTATTTGTGGCGTTTTGATCATTAGAGTTTCGGATTTGTTTAGGATTTAGTGCTTCGGATTTCGAGCTTTCGTATCGAATAATACATCCCTGCGTAACATCACTACAATAACACGTGTCTGCTGAAGCACAGACCACATCAAAAGGTGCAACATGATCGAGCAAAAACTGATTGGCGTTGTTACTGCGGTCAATTCAGGGAAACTGACCGTCCAAGTTGACAGCCGGATTACGTCACCGCGAAAAGAACTCAATGGAATAATATATTACATCGGTCAGATTGGTACGTACATCCTCATCCCAATCGGTAAAATTCTTGTTGTCGCGATCGTTTCCGAGTTTGGGAAGCGTGACGTCTCAGAGAACGGCAAATTGAGCCAGCGGTTTGTGATGGAGGTAAACCTTGTCGGTACGGTCAAGGGAGGGAGATATGAGCGTGGTGTCTCCGTCCTCCCTTCTGTCGATTCTCCGGTCTATTTGGCGGAAGACTCCGACCTTGTTGCAGTTTTCTCGACGTACCAGAAATATGGGTTTTCTATCGGAGCGCTTTCGTTGTTCGAAAAAGAGCGTGCGTTTCTCGATCCGAACAAGTTCTTCGGGAAGCATATTGCGGTCGTCGGATCGAGCGGTTCCGGAAAGTCGTGCGCCGTCGCATCTATTCTTCAGAAGGTCGCGTCGTTTCCTGAAACAAATCTTATCATCCTCGACATCCACAACGAGTATCGCACGGCTTTTCCCAATCTCTGCCATCATATTGACATCGCGCAGTTCGAACTCCCATTCTGGCTTATGAATTTCGAAGAGCTTCGCGAAATGTTTATAGACGAACGTGATGAACATGCCTCAAGCCAGATCACAGTGCTCAAAGACCTCATCATTGCTTCGAAGCGGAGCAAGAACCCCGAGATGGCGGATTTTATTACAATTGACACGCCAGCCTACTTCGATCTTCAGGAAATCCGTGCGAAGATGCAGTTCTATGATGCAGAGAAGATCACGATGGGGAGTTCGGGCACAAGGGAAGGTCCCTTTTACGGAAAGTTCACGCGCTTCCTGGTGCGACTGGACAGTAAGTTGAACGACATCCGCTACGCGTTTATGTTCAAGCCAAAATTCTACACCAACTCAGGAACGATGAAGGATTTCCTTTCCAAGATCTTCGGAACGGACACGAGCGCAAAGGTGACGATCATGGATCTCAGCGGCGTTCCGTTTGATGTCGTTAATACGATTGTGTCTCTCCTCGCACGGATCGCGTTCGATTT
>JANONN010000268.1:0-11973 GCA_031420835.1 Ignavibacteriales bacterium
CGATGACGTACTCGTCGAGCGCTTTCTTAATGTCCGGCGGGGTGAGGATGCCGCGGGTTGTCTGCCTGCGTGCGCGAATAGCTGCAAGGTTATTGCGGATGATGTCGACCGATGATGAAACGCACAGATCGCAGATATACACATCTGGACCCGCGATGATGCTATTGACTTCTTCGGGCGATCTCCCGCAAAACGAGCAGCTGATTTTGTCTGGTTGTTTTGTCCTTTGGCTCATAAGATCCTTCCTGTTCCCCTTGTGCGTTCGCTGCTATTACTTTTCCTTCTTCCCGTCAGCGCTCCGCTTCACAAGGATGTTGTCAATCAGCCCGTACTCTTTTGCTTCCTGCGATGACATGTACTTGTCGCGGTCGGTGTCTTTTTCAATTTGATCGAGCGGCTTCCCCGTGTGGTTCGCCAGGATCTCATTAATGCGCTTCTTCATCCGAAGAATCTCTTCCGCTTGAATGCTGATATCGGATGCCGTTCCTTGCACGCCGCCCCACGGTTGGTGAATCATGATGCGTGAGTTTGGCAGCGTTGTCCGTTTTCCTATTGTTCCACCGGCCAACAAAACTGCCGCCATGCTCGCCGCCATACCGATACAAATGGTCGAAATAGCTGGCCGAATATATTGCATTGTATCATAAATGGCAAGGCCGGAAGAAACGCTCCCGCCCGGACTATTAATATAGACATTGATGTCCTTGTCCGGGTCATCGGATTCAAGGAACAGCAACTGGGCAATCACCAGACTTGCGATCGTGTCGTCAATCGGTGTTCCAATGAAGACGATCCGCTCCTTGAGGAGGCGGGAGAAAATGTCGTAAGCGCGTTCGCCGCGGCCTGTTTGTTCCACCACGATCGGTACAAGTTGGTTATACATCGGTTGCTTGCTCATGGGAGTGAGATTCCTTTCATATGGTTAACGGGCAAGGGGGGTCTCGACCTCTTTGATCTTGGCATGGTTGATCAAGAAGGCAATGAGTTTGTCCCCTACTAAACGATCTTTGATTTGATCTGAGTTCCGGTAGTAGCTGATCAAGCGTTCTTTATCTATTCCAATCTTTGTCGATTCTTCTTCGGCAAGCTTTGTCAGCTCCGCCTCATCCACGGTTATATTTTCAGCACCAATAACCTCTTCTCGCAACAGCGCCCACTTCGACTGATAGATAGCGTATGCACGATTCTCTTGATAGAACTTCTCAGTATCGAAGTCGTTCGGCAATTGTTTGTTCGGATACTGGTTCTTGATCTCTTCAAGCAACCCGTCAAGAACGCTGTGGGTAAGAGACTCCGGCACTTCGAAGTCGTGGCGGCGAATGATCTCTGCCGCGATCGCGTTGAGAACCTGCCGTTGGCTTCGTTCACTCCAGTAGTCGTTCAGGTCTTTCAGGATGCTATCACGAAGCTCCGTGACTGTCGCGATCTTTTCTTTCGTGATTGTGGATGCGAAAGCATCATTCAACTCGGGCAGGACAACCCGCTCGATGCTGGAAACCTTCAGCAACGCGTTGACGGAGTGTTTGTGGTCGGAGTGATCATGCTCGAACTGGATTCGATATTCTCCGGAAACCTCGGCGCTCTTCAAAGCATCTTTGAACGGTTGCTCGAGCTGCGGGTCGGCGAGATAGAAGCGAACGTTCTCATTCTTCTTGCCGATCATGGGAATTCCGGTCTCGTCAAGCTCTTGCATTTGCACAGTAACAACGTGCTCTGCATCGGTGACTTTGTCAACCCGTTCTGTAGTGCTGTTGATGCGGCGGAGGCGAAGGATCTCGTTCTCGACGTCTTCATCGCCGATCTTATAGACCGGTTTCTCAACGTCAATCCCCTTGTATTCCTTAAGCCGAATCGTCGGTCGAATATCGTACCGCACCTTGAACCGAAATTGCTCCCCGCGTTTGTAGTTCAGGTCCACAATGACAGGCTCGCCGATCGGTTTCAGTTCACGCTCTTTTACGACCTGCCGGTAGAGATCGCTCGCAATGGTGTTGAGCGATTCGTGTTCGATCAGATCGCCATACAGTTTCTTCACAAGATCAACAGGTGCCTTCCCTTTGCGGAACCCTTTGATTTCGATCTTGGGAGTGTACTCTTTGTAAGCCCGCTCGAAATGAGGGCGTAGTTCGCTGGCGTCCGCCTGTACTTCGACTTCACGCGATACTTCTGTAAGCTCATGAATGGTTACTTCCACAGCACGTCTCCTTTGCTACGTTCAATCTTCCGGTATAGGATGAGTATGGGCTCCGCACTTGGGAATGTGGGTAGAGGGGGAGTCGAACCCCCATGGGTTGTCCCATCCCGCAAACGTGATGTGGGCACGGAGGGACTTGAACCCCCACGGATTGCTCCATTGGATCCTAAGTCCAACGCGTCTGCCAGTTCCGCCACGTGCCCTCGTGATCTTGATTGTTATTGCGCTTGCGGGACGCGTCTGCCAGTTTCGCCATCTACCCTTTGTACTCGGCGTCTCTTCTCAAAAGAAAAAAATCCTCAAACGTACCCTTTGAGGATTCTTGCACACTCAAAATACGACACGTTCTTTTGAAAAGCAAAGAACCTACTTTGCCGTACGTTGAAGTTCATTGAGTTTGTTGAGGAAATCCACTGCATCCTGCTTTTGTGGATCAATGTTGATGGCGTTCATGAAGTACTCTCTCGCACGCGGATAATTCTTCATGGTTTGATGCGCCAGACCAAGCTGTATGTTCGTCACATAACTTTTACTGTTGAGTGCCACGGCACGTTCAAAATGCTGGAGCGCCCGCGCCGGGTCCGAATCACCCATGTATGCTGTTCCAAGATTGTAATTCGTTTCCCAGTAGTCGTTCCCTTTTTGAAGAGCAAAGGCGAGGACTTCGATCATTGGCTTGAAGTTGCCTCCTCTGCGATCAATACTGTACGCTTCCCGATACGCGGTCAAGAACAGTGTGTCGAGTTGGTATGCGCGCTGGATGAAAGTGCGCGCGCGAATCAAATCACCTGACCGAACATAGAACTTGCCAAGTAAGTAGTACGGATAGGCGAACGTAGGCGCCATCTCCGTAGCTTGGAGATATCGTTGCCCGGCGAGTTCTCGATTGTTCTTGACCTCCGCTCCTTCGGCTTCTTCGATGAGATGAAGGGCTTCCAAGTGAACACCTTTCGTCTTTATGTCGATCATTACACGCATTTGGTCAAGTCGTCCCGAAAGCTCAGTATCATACGAATGCCGGAACACTGTGAAAATCTCCTGCCGGGCGGTAGCGTAGGCACCGTAGTAATAATCGTTCACAGCCCTCAGGACGGAATAGTGAGGGAGAGGGAATGAAGACGAATCTTTCCGAAGGTTGGGCAAAAAATCCACAGGGAAAATCGGAAGGTTACTTTGGAACCGCTCATTGCACACACGGACGAATGTTTCGTACGATTCAACAAGGTTGTTCTTGACAAGTTTCTCTCGATACTCCGGAAGGAGAGTAAGCTTGAGCTTTTTCGTCGTGGTATCCCTGAAGTCCATCGAAGAAAACGCATATGCAAGGACTTCGATCATGTCTTTATAGATGTAGCCCGTTCTGCCGGTAGCAGAGCCTTCGATGATCCAACGGATGTTCTGGTCATCCAACACTCTCTGCAATGAATCGCGTGCGAGAGCAATTTGCTGGATCACCTCCGACGAGCGATCAACCACGGACTTCACCGCCGGTTCGGCGATGCTAATGCTCAAGGCTGGATTGGGGAGGGAATCAATAACAAACCGGAAGTGTGGCTTCAGACGATCCACGTCGGCAATTTTCTCTTTGACAGCCTTTTGGCCGTCCGACATAGACTTGGAGTAGACCTCCCAGTTTGTTGAAAAGAACTGATCAAAGGCACGGAGCCGTTTCTCTTTCACCTCGGCAAATTCAGGGAAAATCTCGTAAGCATCATTTTGAAGGATCTTGTTGTACGTGGCAATCGCTTCCTTGAGCTTTTGTTGCGCCAGATGAGTTTCAGCAGTTTCTTGAATCTCGGTGAAAGTGTCGTATCCCGGCCAATATTCTTGAGGCACTTTGATTTCAACCTGACTCGTTGCATCTCCAATCACTTGTGCAAGAAACAACTGGTAGAGCTTCAGCTCTTTTGGAAATCCAATGAGAAGCGTAGAGGTCTTGACATCTTTGCCGAGTTCCTCGTTCCATCCAACAGAGAGTTTCTTCCCACTTTGATAAAGGCTAAGCTTCGGAAGATCCTCTTTCACAAAATCAGCATCTAACTTCCAATCGCCCACCGACCGGCAAACGAAGTAGTAGTGAGGTCCTTCATTGACATTCTTGCTCGTAATTGGTTGTTGATCCTTGTTGCTGAGTTCCAACTCGATGTAGCGTGGCCCCCCCATCCCGAGGAAACCGGATTTCTGTTTGATAAGCAGTTGGGCACTAGGAGCTTGAGCGGAAGCTGTAAGAAGAACGCTTGCAACAATGAGAAAAGCGGAAAAGACTCGTTTCATGAAGGAAAGCTCCGTTGGTTCTGAAAAGCGTACGCTAAGTCACAAAAGGCAAAAAAATATAGAAAACCCTCCCCCCAGAAGCAACTGGACTCCTTGACATTCACTCGAAAATTGTCGAATATCCTCCAACGCCTTCCCACAACTTCTTCAACGCAGAAACTTCGTGGTTGCGTCATGAGCAGCACTCCCCAGACACTCTTTCTGCATTGACTGGAAGCACAAACTTCGGAATGCGTGGGGAGTAGTAAGTGTGAAGGAGGAGTTATCCTATGAAAAGAATAGTTGTTCTCATGTTTATGTTTGCTGTCGCCCCAGCCCTTGCACAGCAACAGCAACTCTTCATCGAACCCCAGCAGTCGGCATCCATCCTTAGCACCCCCATTTCCATTGGAGCTGTTCACTCGCTTAAGAATGTGCTCGCGATCGCCTCGTCCGACAAGGTTGTAAAGATTCTCGATGGGCAGACTTTGAAAGAGCGCGTTACACTCTCGGGAATCACGAGTCGCGTCACGGCCTTGCTCTTTGGCGCAGACGGAACGACTCTTCTCACGGGGCTTGCGGATGGACGCGTCGTGTTGTGGAATGCCATAAACGGCTCCCAGATGAAGATTCTATCCCCCCATTCTGCGTCAGTGGTTGCCCTAGGGCTTGAAAGTATGAGCTCACTATTTTCGGTGGGATATGATCGGGCGGTCAAGTTCACGGACCTGAATTCCGGAAACTCGCTCGGTTCGCTTCCCGATTCTCCAGAGGAACTTACAGCATTCTCTCTTGCCCCCAACGGAAAAAGCTTTGTTGTTGCGACGGCGAGTGGTGTTATTCGAGTCTACAATATGACACAATTGCTTTCTCCTCGTCAGCTTAACACTGGAACTGACCGGATCACCCGAATTATTTTTGGACCCGGCGGTCAAGGCCTCTTTGCTGCCACAGGAAGCGGAACGATCTATTACTTTGAAACAACTACCTGGACTCTCAAAGCCACGCTGGCCGCTCACAAGGGAACGATCAATTCGTTGGCGACAGATCCGAAAGGCCGCTGGATTGTATCTGCTTCCAGCGACAGCATGATACGAATCCATGCAATCCCGTCCATGATGCTGCTTGCGGCATGGAACACCGGTGGTGGATCGGTGGCGTTTGCGTCATTCATCTCGACTGATCTTCTCTTCGCGGGAAATTCAAAAGGAGAAGTCAAATCATGGCGCGTACTTGAAGCTGCGCCGGATACTTCTTCTCCGGTTGTCACAATCCTCACTCCGCGCCAGATGGCTGACAATACCTCACCGAAATGGTACGGAACCGAGATACAAGTTGAAGGACTTATTGGGGATGAAAGCAAGATCAAGGAAGTGATGGTGAACGGCGTTCCAGTAGGTATTCAAGATGCGACAGAACGAGAACGGGGAAGCGCCCCAAACGCTCCTGTGATGGTAAAGTTTGCGGCTGCCGTTCCTCTTCAGAAACCAGGATTGAACGCGATTGAGGTCAAGGCGACAGACCAATATGGTAATACAGTGCAACACGTGTTGCAGGCTCAACGCCTCTCTCGCGATGAGGCGATAGAAATCTTGTCGCCGGAAAGCAATTCTGAAACCGACAAAGGGTCAATTCAACTCCAGGCAAAAACGTGGGCGGATGTCAGCGGCTATTCCGTGAGCGTGAATATGGTGGAAATGGCAGAGAATCGCAATATCACACGAGCGCGTGGTTCCACACTGAGTGAGGAAGTTCCGCTCGTGGCGGGATACAATCAAATTCAAATTACGGTAACTGCGACCACAGGAGAACGATTCACAAAAACAATCGGGATAACGAAAAAAGTCGGGAACCTTCCCACCGCTTCGACATCATTCGGTTCAAAGACCGGCTCCAAGGAACGAAGTGTTGGGCCACAACGATGGGCCGTAGTGGTTGGAGTCTCGGCCTATCAAAATTCCGGTATTCCTAGTCTGGTGTATGCTGATCGTGATGCACGAGCGTTTGCCGACTTCCTGCGAACAGAAAGCGGCGGCGGTTTCGACGACGATCATATGAGGGTGCTGATCAATCAAGATGCAACGATCGCGAACATTCGAGATGCGCTAATCAACTTCTTGTCGCAGGCAATTGACATGGATCTGGTGATGATCTACTTCGCCGGTCATGGAGCCCCTGAACCCGCGCGCCCCAGCAATTTATACCTACTTGCTCATGACACTGATCCGAATATGTTAGGGACGACGGCGTTTCCGATGTGGCAGATTCAGGACGTGCTTGCCCGTTACATTTCGGCAAAAAGGATTGTCGTTTTCTCGGATGCCTGCCACAGCGGTGGTATCAGTGTGAACTACGCAACGCGCGGGGTGGGAGTGACCGAGTCGAATTTGATCAATCAATATCTTTCTGATCTTTCACGATCCAAGGAAGGTGTGGTCGTCTTCACAGCGAGCGCGGCGGGAGAAGTCTCACAGGAATTCCCCGATCTCGGTCATGGTGTGTTCACATACTACTTGCTCGAAGGGCTGAAAGGCTCCGCTGACCTGAACAATGACTATACCGTCACCATAAACGAGGCAATGCAATACGTTGAAGAGCAAGTCAAGCGTAAGACGCGTGGCGCTCAAAATCCGACACGCAGCCAAACCTCGTATGACAAGGATCTGACACTTTCGGTTCTTCCACATTAAATGGAGATGTGAATATGCGATCTACCCTCACGTTGCTTCTGGTGTTTGCTTCACTGGGGTTTGCTCCTGAGCATCAACCGGTACAAGACGAAGGCGAAAACATTGCTTTTCGGTGGGGCTTTGGTGCGTTTTTGAACTCGGGGAAGTTTGTGACAATCACAAAAGACACAACACTTCAATCCGGCGAGGAACTGAAAATGGTCGTAGAGTTGGTAAAGGATTGCTTTGTGTATGTGATCTATCAGAATTCCAAAGGAGAGATCAACCAACTCTTTCCGTACGACATGAGCCAATTCCTTTCGAATGACTACGTTCGCGGCAAGAACTACTACATTCCGAAAGGAAGAGGATGGTTCAAGCTCGACAAGAACACTGGCAGGGAAACGTTCTATCTTCTTGCGACATCTCAGCGATTGCCGGATCTGGAACTCCTTCTGAGCAAATACAACTCCGCCGATGCTGAAAGCAAACCAACGATTGCCTCCGATATTGTGAAGGAGGTTCGAGATGTGAAGCGTCGGTTCCGCACCTTTGCGACTCTCGCCGAACGACCGGCCACCATCGGAGGGAATGTCCGGGGCGTCACCAAGCAAGAAGAAGTCAAGCGTCCGGACGTTGCTATGATCGCAACGCACATTTCCGCATCGAATTTCTACAGTAAGACCTTCACGATTGACCACAAGTAGCAAGCGCACCACGCGGGCCACGATCGTTCTGGTCGTGGCCTCTTTTGTTGCCGTTCACCTCCTCGCCTGGACATTCTCTTCCTTGTTTGACTCGTGGAATGCGCAGATCATCGATCAGCTCTTCCGCCTTCGGTCATCCTCTGAAACACTTCGAAACCAGTACGACTCAACCGTGATCCACGTTGATTTGAGCGACGTCAGCTTACAGAAACTTGGAAGCTACTACGTTGACCGGACACATTTTGCGAGAGTGATTCGCAATCTCGGCGAGATGCGAACGGCAGTGCAGATCTGGGATTTCATCATTGCCGATCGAACGTCGCCCGAGAGCGACCAGATTCTGGTTGATGCAACGCGCAGCGCAGGCAATGTACATTTTGGGTTGAAGTTCGATCTGAAGCGGGAAGGCGATCCGCCTTCCAAGGCTCGCGTCAACCCTGAATACACCGAGTATCTCCGGAAGACAGCATGGAATGTCGTTGTCGAAGGGGATGCCTCCAGTTTGTATCGCGGGGAAAATCCACTAGCTTCGTTCACCGAGTTTGCGGAAGCGCTCCGGTCACTTGGGTATTTAAGCGTTAAGTTCGATCACGATGGCGTGTTTCGACGCGAGCCGTTGCTCGTTCGGTTCGAAGATCGGTTCTATCCCAGCTTTCCTTTCCGCGCGATCTGCGATTATCTCCATGTTCCGCCGGAGCGGATCATTCTCAAGCCCGGCTCATCCATTACGTTGCAGCAGGCGAAATTCCCCAACGGCGAGACTCGTGACGTCGTCATTCCCGTTGATGACCACGGGAATATCATCATCAACTTCGTTGGCCCGTGGGAACGAATGAAACATTACGACTTTGCCGATGTGTTCGCCGCATCGGACGACCGCGACGAGTTGGAGCTCCTCGGTGAAGAGCTTGAAGGAAAGATCGTTGTTGTTTCTCAGGTCACGACAGGTTCGTCTGACGTTGGCCCGGTTCCCACCGACAACAATTTCCCACTGAGCGGTTTGCATGCCAACATCATGCATACGATTTTGACCGGCGATTTCATGACAGAGGTCAAAGGCCTTCAAACGATGTTGATCGAGTCTCTCCTCCTTACCATCATTGTTTTGTTCTCTCTTCGACGATCGTCGATTTCGATGTCGCTGGGGACTCTTACCGTTTTGTTCATCTATTTGTTAGCCACAGGATTGGCATTTTTCTTCGCGAACATCATGATGGAAGTTCTTCGTCCTTCCATGACGATCGTGGTGTCGCTTTTTTCTGTGGTGGCATATCGCTACGTGAACGAGGAGAAACAAAAAGAAGTGTTACGACGGTCGTTCGAGGCGTACTTTCCACCCTCAGTCGTCCAACGGATCATGGCGAACCCGGACTTGATCACGGCTGCCGGCCAAAAGAAAGAGCTGACGATCCTGTTCAGTGACATCAAGAGTTTCACGACGTACTCATCCACCCTTTCACCGGATGAGATTCAAAAATTGTTGAACGAATACTTCGGCGCAATGGTGGACATTGTCTTCAAGTACGAAGGGACAGTTGACAAGTTCATTGGCGACGGGTTGATGGTTTTTTTCGGCGACCCCGAGCCGCAGCCGGATCATGCGGTTCGATGTGTGAAGGCAGCGATCGAAATGCAGAAGAAGTGTCGGGAATTGAAAATCAAGTGGGAAGCAGCCGGACACTTTCCGATTAAGATCCGAGTCGGAATCAACACAGGGCCCGTGGTTGTAGGGAATATGGGATCGGCGCGAAGACTTTCGTACACCGTGCTCGGCTCCGCTGTCAATCTTGCGCAACGACTTGAGGCCAACGCTCCGGTTGAAGGGATTATGATCTCGCAACGGACGTATGAACTCATCAACGGGCAGGTTCCGACGCGTCCTCTCGAACCTGTCATAGTGAAAGGCTTAGACGAACCAATTCAAGTATACGAAGTTCTTGTGGATAGCGCCTCGGCGTAACCAACTCTTCTTGCTTTTCGCCCCTCCGTTTATCATATTGATTCACCAGTCAGACTCACGGCGAGATTCATCCGCCGACGATTCAAAGGACGCTGATGAGGGCCGCGCGTGTCACGTTTTCAGCATATTCACACTCCCGAACCGCAACTCTCCTCCAGACAGTGGAGGCCACCAGAAGCATTCCGCTATTGCGAGCGAATCACCTCTAACCATTACGAAAACTTTCCTGTTGCATCGCGGTTTATCCCGAAAGATCTCCGGCCTCATGTGTGTGCCATCTACGCGTTTGCGCGAACAGCCGATGATTACGCCGATGAGCCGGGGTTGACTCCGGCTGAACGAGTGGAGGCGTTGAATGATTGGGAGTTTCAACTGCATGAGTGCTACCGAGGCAATGCGTCGCACCCGATCTTTGTTGCGTTGCGCGAGACAATTCGACGATTCGATCTCCCTTCTGAACTCTTTCACGGACTTCTTCAAGCATTTCGGATGGATGTTGTGAAGCATCGTTACGAGACATTTGAAGAGTTGTTGGACTATTGCCGCTTCTCTGCAAACCCGGTAGGCCGCCTCATCTTGCTACTTTTCAACTACCGCAACGAATCGTTCATGACGTTGTCTGATCACATCTGCACGGCGTTGCAGCTCACGAACTTCTGGCAGGACGTTTCAGTGGATTTGAACAAGGATCGCGTGTATCTTCCACTCGATGATCTCAGTCAGTTTGGTGTTTCAGAAGAAGATTTGTTTGCGCGACGTTACACACAAGAATTCTCCGATCTTCTCGCAATGGAAGTTCGTCGGACGGAAGATCTTTTCATCCAGGGTGTGCCGCTGCTTGAGGAAGTGGGGCGCAATCTTTCATTTGAATTGCGGCTGACCGTTGTGGGCGGGAGAAGAATCTTGGAGAAGATTCGACGGAACAACTACAATGTGCTGTCGCAACGACCGACGTTGTCGTTCCTCGACAAGTTCTCGATTGTCGCTCAATCATTTCTTGCCCGGTTGGCTTGATCTATGACAACCCAAGGAACACATATTCTCACTCCCGACTTCGACGAGACTTCGACGAGCTCAGTCGAGTCGCTCAGTCGCGTCGATCTTGAGCAGAATCGCTTGAGCAATTTCTACTTCTCGTTCCTGTTTCTTCCAAAACCGAAACGAGAAGCTATTGAAACGATCTACGCATTCTGCCGCTATACTGACGATATCGTTGATGGCGCAACGAACGCGCAGGAAAAACACAAACGGCTCCGTCAATGGATGGACGAGCTGGAACGCTCCCTGTACGGTGTGTCGAAGTACCCCATCCTGAACAAGCTCAGCACCATCATCAAGCGCTTCAACATCCCGCTCCATCATTTCTACGATCTGATCAAGGGAATGGAAATGGATTTGCGGAAGCGTCGTTACCGAACCTGGGAAGAGCTCGAACAATATTGCTACCGGGCTGCTTCAACGGTCGGGCTTATCTGTGCGGAGGTTTTCGGCTATCGCCATCCCGATACGAAGCGTTATGCCGTCAACCTTGGCATCGCCCTTCAACTTACCAACATCTTGCGGGATGTGAAAGCGGACGCAAAGAAGGGGAGAATCTATTTGCCTTTAGAAGATCTGAAAGCGTTCGGATACTCCGAGTCTGAGCTTCTGCGGTCGGAGTACAACGACCGATTCGTTGCGCTGATGAAATTTGAAGCAGATCGCGCGCGTGAGTACTTCCGCACTGCAAAGCAACACCTGCACGAAGAAGACAAACCGTTCATGTACGCCGCTCGCACGATGGGATTTATCTATTTCCAACTGCTGCGACGAATTGAAGCGGTGCAGTACAATGTGTTTGCGCATCGCATCCAGATACCTTCCGTTTGGAAACTTCTTGCGGCTGTCGCTTTTCGCCTTCGACAACACGTTCCAACCTCTCTCGTTCGACCGATCTCTCGCCAACTTCCAGTCTGAATGACTGATGTTACGCCGTGCCTGCGGCAGGCAGGCAAAACAGGTATGCCACCCTTTCAGGGTTTCTTGTCGTTGGCTATTGAGTTGGTCGGGGTGCTGCCCCGACCTGAAGTATATGACCCTTTCAGGGTCTGTTGTGCGTATTTCCACGAAGTGGATACATATTACAACCGAGGGCGACGCCCTCGGAAACAACAAATCAAGAATCCATCTTGCCCCGTGAGATAGTCACAC
>JANONN010000269.1:0-6526 GCA_031420835.1 Ignavibacteriales bacterium
CACGGAACGCTTCGCTGGCAAGTGCGCCACGGAACGCTTCGCTGGCAAGTGCGCCACGGAACGCTTCGCTGGCAAGTGCGCCACGGAACGCTTCGCTGGCAAGTGCACCACGGAACGCTTCGCTGGCGAGTGCACCACGGAACGCTTCGCTGGCAAGTGCACCACGGAACGCTTCCGCCTTCATCGCCTCACGGAACGCTTCGCTCTTCCAAGCACCCTTGAAAGCTTCTGCCTTCATCGCATCTCGATACGCTTCACTTTTCAACGCATCTTTCATTGCTTCACTGGCAAGAGCACCACGGAACGCTTCACTGGCAAGTGCGCCACGAAACGCTTCACTGGCAAGAGCGCCACGGAACGCTTCGCTGGCCAAAGCCTCACGGAACGCTTCGCTGGCAAGTGCGCCACGGAACGCTTCGCTGGCCAAAGCTTCACGGAACGCTTCGCTGGCCAAAGCCTCGCGGAACGCTTCGCTGTTCATTGCCATCACAAAGGCTTCGCTTGCCATTGCTTGGCGGAATTTCTCATCCTTCACAACTTTTTGGAAGGACTTGTTGCTGATCAGTTTCACGACCTTATCGTTCTGCATAAGATCTCGAATCTGAGTTCCCGTCATGACGACGTCTCGCTCGGCAATCTGACCGGAAATGTTCTTCTTCGCCTTTTGGGCTCCGGTGATCGTGCCTGTCAAAGAATCATCGCTCTCGGGCGGATAGAAGAACGCGAAGTAGCCGATGGCAACAATTGCCACGACCAGCGCGGGGATGGTGATCTTTGCGTTGGGGCCGACAAAGAGCTTCTTGAGTGTTTCCTGCATGACAACCTCCTTTAATTATGATGGGTGAAAAAGCTTATATGCTCAAAACTGTTGGCGAAGACATACACAATACAGTGAATGCTGGTTAATGTTAGTTTAAGTTACATCATTTAATGTTTAGGCAAAAGGGTCTTTTCGTAAAGGATTTGCCCTTTTTGAAGGATTTTAACATCTAAGGCCTTGCCGCTGCCTGTCTTGTCCGTAAAAAACAACACATAGTTCTGATCACCGATACTTGTCAGCTTGGAAGTGTTCTCATTCACAACCAAATGTCCTTTCCCACCTTCCGCCTGCTTGAAAGCGCTGAAACACATATCTACGCCATCAACAGTGAAGAGCACCTCGACGGCGTCCGGGGAGTGTAGCGCAAGTTCAGCAACGACAATATTGTTGGAGTACTTTGTTTGGAGATTCGCCTCCACTTGCGGCAGATTCACGTTGAAAGCGTCCCCCAACGCGAAATCATTCGGAACCTTACTTGAAATGATCGTCCCCGTCAAACTGTTGTTCTCTTCAATGGGAATATGCAAATCGAAGAAGAACACAAGCGCCAGAACTCCGACAGCAATTCCTGCTGAGAAAGCAAATGCATAGCGCCTCGTACCCCACGACTCGAACAGTCGTTCCAAGCGAGCAAATGAGGTTCTGTGCTGCTTGTACATGTTCGGGTTTATCGAATTTAGAACCCTCGCCTTAAGCGCTCTCGGTGGAGTGATTTCTTCCATCTCATCAATGGATGACAACAGTATTTTGTAATCGTTGAAGAGTCGTTGCGCTTCGGGGTTCTTCTGGACATAAGCATGGAGTTGCTGGCTCTCGGCCGGCGAATTCTCCCCATCGATCTCTCGATGGATAAGCTCAACGTATTTGGGGTCAATCATGTTTGAAACCCTTTTCGAATCAAGTGTTTTCTGAGCATTTTACGTGCGGCAAACAAGCGCGATTTAACTGTGTGTTCAGGAACATCCAAGATTTGAGCAATTTCGTTATATGGAAGATCCTGGAAATGGCGCAACACAATGACAACTCGATAGTCCGGGCTGAGTTTCATCAAACACTCGTTGATCTTCTCGCTAGTCTCAACCCCATGAAGCGCGCTTTCAGGGTCATCCGTATCAGAGGCAATGTCTTCATCGAGTTCTGTGACGCGTTTCCGTTGATTGAGATAGTTGAGAGACTCATTGACTGCAATCTTGTAAATCCAACTGAAGAACTTGAACTTGGGATTGAAGGCTCGAAGGTTCTCATACACCTTGACAAACGTCGCTTGCGTGATGTCTTCCGCTTCTTCGACATCCTTGACCATTCGATACACAACGTTGAAAACGGTCTTTTGATAGCGATCCAGCAGGCCTTCAAACGCGTTTCCATCCCCCTCCAAACACCTCTTTACCAATATCGCATCACTTTGATCTGTCATATATACAAGCAACGTGCCGAAAAGTTGGCGGTATTGAAAAAAAATCCCACGCTCATTGACGTGGGAATCTAACGAATTCTGCCCTAAACCGAAACCGTAATCGGATTTAGCTCTCTTAGCTGGCCTCGATCTCGAAAACAGTGTCGAACCGCGTGTAGTGAAAAATATCTCTTATGTGACTGCTCATATTGATGATTTTCAACTTTTGCTCTGATTCCATAAGCCTTTTTTGGGTCGCAAGGAGTACTCCCAAGCCCGCGCTTGAAATGTAGTCAAGCCCTTTCATGTTCAAAACACATGATGAACTGACTTGATCCAAGGTTGTCCGCGCTTTTTCGACCTGAGAAGCATCCAGCCGGCCAGAAATTTGGACTTCTCCGTTATCGGCAATTCGAATGTCGAACATACTCACTCCAAATGCTTAATGAGTTTAATGATGTTATTACCGTCTATGTGCTCGTACTGAATGGTTTCTATAAGCTTCTTGGTAAGAAAAATCCCCAGACCGCCCGGTTTCCGTTTATCAAGAGGAAGGTTGACATCAACCTCTTTTACTTTTGTCGGGTCGAACGGCTTGACACCGTAATCTGTGAGAGAGATTTCGAGCGTTTTTCCTGAAAGACCAAGTGAGATCATTACATCACTGTTGTTCTCTTTACTGTACTTCACCATGTTCGTAAACAATTCCTCGATTGCCAAGTCGAGCGCATATCGAGTCTCAGAGTCAACTTCGTTCAACTCGCAAAATTCATGAATGAATTCAAAGATCGTCTCAAGCGAGTTAATGCTCTTCGTGAATGATCGTTGCGAAGAAGTAACAGCGTTCGTGGTGTGACTCCTTGGATTATTGTGAGCTTCGTTTGATGTACTCATCGAAGAGTCGTTCAATATCATCAATACTACTTTTCACAAAGTGGCGGAGTATGTCACCGAACGAATTGAGAATAACAATAGCGTTCACATTGGCGTCAAGCTTCGTAGAGGCTGAGATCCGCTGCCACATTCCTTTGTTCACCTTCGAGATACCCTTGTACATATCAATGAGCTTCTCCAGCTTCCAATCTGGTGTGCCACCATTTCGTTGAATGAAGTACTGGGCAAGCAGATACATCCCCACGGAGCGATATACCGTCTCAGTTGTCGTCGCGAACGGGAGATGAAACCGCACCATCGGACGAAGCTGATCCATCACCGGACAATTGCTCGTCACCATATAAATCCCCATGATCGAACTCAATCCCTTTTGCACCGATGTTTCTTTCCCGTAGCTTCTGTCCGGACCTTCAACCACAACAAAAACCTCATCGGTGGAGTTATAGAGCTTGAACGACTCAACGAGTGTCGAGATGTTCACAGCGACCGGACAGTATTCCTCCTCCGGCTTGAGTGGGCAGTTCTCACATTGATGAAAATGGAGCTTCGTCCATTCAGGTTTTTCAGCAACTGGACTTGTCTGCAGCTCGAGTGTGCGGCCATCGAGAACAATGCCAAATGTTTTCTCCTTTCCATTCTCAAACTGAAACTTGTAGACAAACTGTATCGGCTCGTTTTGTTCCGATGGCTGTTGTGACATAGGTTCGGAGTATAACAATGCGTTGGCGACTAAATATACAGTTGACTCCGGTGGGAAGCAATCATGGTTCTATGGATGTTCAAGAACAATGTCTCGACACAGTTCACAAATCCCTGACAACGACACTTTCCCGCCTCAATTCACATTCCAGTGCCGGATCAAAATCACCTTTTGGATGGCGCTCGTGATTACTCTATTGCCGAACTCCACACAGAGTCCGCACGCAGCAATGATATCCGTCTTGATGACGCTCCCCCCCCACGTGCAACCGGCGATCGTCGTAGTACAACCATCAAGCCCTTTTTTCGAGAACCACCCGCCGGAGATTTCATACTTCCCTTGTGACCCCACTCGAATTCGATAAACAGAATTCAGCGTCTTCACGAAGCAAACATCTCCGGGATGCAGGTCTGCTTTCCTGACTTGCGACATTCGATCTGTGCTTCGAATTATAGAATCAAGCGTCGGAGCATTCATGGCATTCTCCATTTTCTTTCTTTTTATTCCTCGTGTACTCATTATTATTTTGTAGGAACGATTGAACCGTAGAACTTCCACTCGGGTTTGTGATCGCGCTTCAACGGTTGGTTGGTTAGAATTGCGCGAACCATCTCGACCGGAACGCTGTTGTTCCTCATGATCGTATCGTGAAATTGCCTGTTTGTCATTTTTCCAGACTCGACGAGCTCTCGGTTTAACGAGCGGAACTGCAGCCCACCTAAAAGGTAAGCGCACTGATACAACGGACCGTATTGTCCGCTGAACGAACGTCGTACCTCTGCGGTCGCGTTATCAAGCTCGTGTCCCACCTTCTTCACGAGGAGATCAATACACTCCTGCGGTGTCATTTTCTCGAGATGGAAACTGAGCGAGAAGATGATCCGCGCGCAACGATGCATTCTCCAGAAGAGCATGCCGATTCGATCTTCGGGTGATCGCGGGAAATTCATATCCCACAGCAACAATTCCCAGTACAACGCCCATCCTTCTCCCCAAAATGGCGTTGAGAATGCGCTGCGATAGGTGCGATAGCGAGCATTCATGAATCCCTGCATATGGTGACCGGGAATAAGCTCATGATGAACGACGGCACGTGAAAAATGCGGATTGTTTCCCCGCATGCTCATCATCTTTTGCTCGTGCGTCATCGTGTTCGTGGGGTATGCAACTTGAATCACCTCTCCGCCGAGGAAGAAGGGAGCAATGAGCTGTCGTTCGGGTGTCAGCATTTCCATTCGCCACGTCTCGCGCGCGAGTCGCGGAACGGTCATGAGATCATTCTTCTCCACAAACTCGATCGCTTCGAACGCTAGGTCTTTCGTCAGCGCAGCCTGTTTCCCCGGCTCAACGTAAAGGTTCTTCACGTGCTCGAGCGCTTTGTGCCAGTCGTCTCCAAAACCCAACTCACGCGAAGCCTTAACCATTTCTGACTCGCACCACGCCATCTCTTTGTTCGCAAGTGTAATCAATTCTTCCGGAGTGTAGGGGATCATTTCGTACGCAAGCTCCGTCATCAATACATCACGCCCGATCGGATCGCCAATGATCGTCGTCGTATCATCGGCCTTCACACCAACGACTTTCTCCCGCACAAATGCTGCGTAGTCCTGAAGAGCGGCATCAAGAAGTTTGTAGGGGGACTCAACCCACCAGCTAAATGTCGGATCGTAACCGAAGTGAAACGTGTACCAGCTTTTCAGCATCGTTCTAAGCTGACCGATCGTTTCGAACGCACGATTGGCGACCGCCTTCTTCACACGCCCGGGATTCTCGGCAGCTTTGGCCAGCCCGACTGCGGTCTGGCGGGCAGAAGACTTGGTATCGCTCTTTGGCCCGACTGAGCTTGTCGAAGTCAGTCCATCATCAACGAGCTTGCGCGTCGCTTGGATTTGCTTCAGAATTGATGTGAGTAACGCAGCGACCTTTTGTTGATCAACCGGTTCAAGCGCGCGACGTGAATCTTCCAGGGCTATCAAATCTTTTGCAAAGGGAAGGAGCGGCTCCATTTCTGTGAAGCGTTTCGCTTCAACATCGAGTTGCTGGAGTTCGCGGTTGAGATCATTCTGGAACAAGAGATAATCCACACGCTCCTGCTCAATCAACACATTGAAGTCAAGCGAGCGAAGGTCCGTGAGCCACTCAGTGTAGAACTGTTTGAACCGTGCACGGCGAATGGGCGAGTATGGAGCCGTGTGAAGTCTGTGCAAACTCCCATGATCGGAATTGTAGCGACGAATAGCTCCGGAGAGAATTCCTTCCGGGGCGCTGAGATCGTCGACGTTCAGAGGTTCCGTCAGTCTCACGGGATTCGAGACGGTTTGGGCAAATATGTTGGATTGCGCGATGAGGTGAAAAGCAATTGCGCCCGAAAAGAAAAGTAAAAGGATTCGATTCATTGGAGGCTCCTGTTTGTTTAATCGAACATTTTATTGAAGAGTTCGGTCGCTAACCAATTATTTTTTCCGATTGGCGCTTCGTGCCCTGTGTCTTCCGCCCAGTTTTTCCAGAATGAGATAATGAGAGATAATTCTCCAGTCTTAGCTCCATTGACACTTTGGCGAACAACCTCATTGTCCGCTGCCCCATGAGGCCTCTCTATGGCTTCGCCTCGTCCAGTAACCGTCGTACCTCCGCGATCCAGTTCAGTACCACGTGGGCTTGCATCGGCAACCTGCCAAAGCAATCCGGAGGTCTGAAAGCCAGCACCGCCGCCCGC
>JANONN010000270.1:0-5619 GCA_031420835.1 Ignavibacteriales bacterium
TCTAGAATGCCGTAAGGGTCATCGAGCAGCCGGCCATACTCGAAGCCGAGCACAACTCTATCCTTGAATGGAGCAAGGAAGCAGAAATAGTGAGTTCTCTTTCCATCTATGACCCGGTACCCGATGAGCCTCCAACCCTGATAGACCCGCTCGATGAGATCGGGAATTAATCTGGAGATTAGTTTTCGAAGCGTGTTCGTCGTGGATCGAATCCCCGGGGGATATGATTTCAGAAATTCGGCAACGGAGATTTGTTTGTCGGTGAGGGGTCTGGCCTTTTCCACACTCGGATCAGAGGCAATGGGGTTAGCAAGTGCTTGCTTGATTGAACGAAAGGAATCCAGGAATGTTTTATGCGACCGATACATTTCATCGCGAATCGAACGGTTATGTGAACCGGCAGTCTCCTCAAAGAACGCCCCCCAATCCGGTTGCCTTCCATCAGCATCAGAAAAACCGTACTCCTTCGATAACCGCCACGAACTGAACACCTTCCCCGTCTTCTTCAAGATGTTTGGATCTGCTGCCAGTGCGGCCACGCCACGCCCAACAAACAGCGGGCTTTCAGAAGCAATAAAATTCGAGTCCTTCATTGCTCCATCTTGCCAGTTCGATTCCGTCACGCCGAAGTATTCGAGCATCGCCTCAGAACGAAGGAATCCAGGAGTGACCGCAACTGTGGCAATGTCGCGTTCTCGTAGCTCCTCACTCATAGCGAAGGTAAGTCGAATCGCGGAAGTCTTAACAAAGTCGTAGAAGAACGTGCCGCGATAATTCATTAGGTCTCCATCGGTGATCTCAATGATGAGTCCACGTTTGCTCGAACGCATGAGAGGAACAGCATATCGGCTGGCGATGATGTGCGAGAAGACCGCTCGCTCGATCATCGCGAAGCCTTTTTTCAGGTCAAGCTCCCAAAATGGCTTTCCCCACTCCGTGAGCGCATCTCCTCCCCAGACATCGTTCACAAGAATATCAACGCGGGCTTGTTCTCGCTTGATTCGGCTGAAAAGTTTCTTGACTTGCCCTTCGTCCGTATGGTCAACCTTCACGGCGATTCCTTTTCCTCCTCGTGCGGAAACCATTTCAGCCGTCTCATCAATCGTTTCTGGTCGGCGTTCCGTCACGAATGCAGAAAAACCTTTTCGCTTCACTGATGTCTTCTTCCCACGAACGCTCCGCCCCGTACAATAAACGGTTGCCCCTGCTTCACCCAATGCGCATGCGATGCCTCGTCCGGCACCACGTGTAGCGCCGGCAACGACCGCAATCTGACCATGAAGAGATTTCATTTATCTCCTTTGACATTGATTGATGGTTGTGGGTAATACCGCTCCAGATAGAACCGTTCTTGATTGTATCGCATGCGCCACGATGGATTCATCGCATCAAGCAAAAGTCCTTCGGCAGCGCCAACGGTATAGAACACGACTCTGCGCGACGCGCCAAGATCAAGATCAGTCAGGCCATTGATGATTTGATTGTAGAGAGTGTCGGCGCGGGTTGCAAATGGAGTGAAGTCGGGTAGGTTGCGCACCTCCTTGCTCGGCGTGAAATTTGTTCCCGCCATTCTCGCGACATGGTATTCCGTGTATCGGGCAAGGCCCTCTTTCCAGAGTTGGAAGGAAAAATACTTATAGTCATCGCTCGAAAGGAGAGACGTAAATCGCTGCCGCTCCCTCAGAAACTCCGACGCCTTCTCCTGTAACGCATTGGTGCCGACAGCTCGAAGGGCGGCGTGAAGCGACACGGTCATTCGCTTGAATTGTTGCTGGATGGTAATCGAGTCGTATGGGAAGGGATAGTTCAACATCCACATGCCGGTCTGATCGCCGCGGGATAGGTTCAGCGCATTCACTGCATCGTAGTAATCGGCTTGCCTCTCCTGGAATTGATGGAAATGCTCGTGCAACAACGTCACGATCCAGTGTGTTGACGTTTTGGCCTGTGTATTCTCAGGTTGACCCACAACGACGGTGGAAATTCCGCTCACGGCCGGAAATGTTGCAAGAACATTTATGGGAAGAAGTCGCTTCCTGTAGAGAACATCGGATCGAAGAAGCGAATCGTACCCGGCCTTATCCCAGTCCTGTGTTGGTTTCGGGTGGCGAAGTAAGAATTCATGCGCCGGAGTAACAAGCAGAACTGCGAACGTCGTCTTACTCCATCCACTCCAGACGCTATCGCCGATCTGCTCCGCGATACGAAACGCTTCAGCAATGCGAATTCGATCGGTTGCATGAATCCGTGGTTGCGCTTGAAGAATGAAGCAACTGAGTGAAAGAAGCAGAACGCTCAGCATGGGACGAGAAGACATGGCAGACTCCACGAGTGGAACCAGAATACGGTTGACCGAGAATTTACAGCAATTCAGGAGGGAAGCAAGGGGTTGAGTGCGGGGTGGGGGAAGAGCCGGTGTGAGGGATCAGGGTTAGAATTGCCATGATCTGGGGGACGTTCAGGCAACTGAACGGAAGTAACTCTTTACTTGCCCATAATCCTCGTTACAATCTCATCGATCTCCTGCAGTTCAGACGCAAGCTTCTCACGCACTTCGGAGCGAAGGCGACCGATCTTGCCTGGGGTTATATCTTTTGTGTCGAGCGTTGGCAGAATGGTTTGGACTTTGTTCTTGCAATGGATACCGAGTTTTGTAAGCTCAGCGTGTGCTGATTTGTTTTCGTTGTACGCGGGAATAGGAAGCTGCCAAATCTTTTTGTGAATGTCCCGTGGGCCCCAAAGCCCCCTACTTTGCATCGGTTTGATCTTTTCGTCAATAAAAGGGGCGTTAAGAAAAGCTGAGAGATAATGCGCCTCGTTTTCATTTCTGGTTTCATAGTAATAGAGCTTTGATTCAGCAACGAAATTTTGCAATGTGATTGTTTGCTCGCCAAACTTCAAAGTGATTTTCTCATTCGGTATTACAGCTCCGCACAAATTCGTAGCCGAAGAAGGATATACGACTTTGTATTTAACTCTGTAGTGTTGTTGCGTTAAGCCGTGAACATGGTCTAATCGCTCATAAATAGTCATCCTTCCTGCCTTTTCTTTACGTCGTTTCTTCCACTCCTTTTCACAATATTCAAGCCAAACTGCAAGACGATCATAACCTTCTTTGCGTGCATCCTTTTCTGTGACCATGATGAAAGTGTCAGATGTCTTTTCCTTGCTTGGCAATATCGGAAGAACGACAGGGCGATAATTGAGAAATCCGAACGGAAGCAAATCCGTCGAAAGAAGAGTGGCATAAAGGAATTCCTTTTCAATATTCCCTTCGACGATCAAAGTTGCATAAGCTTCTTTGGCCTGGTCAGTAGCCCGTTGATCTGTCTTTACGTAGGGTTCTGACGGATTGAATCCTAAATCCTTATCAGCCTGTATTTGCACAAACCAAGCTGTGCGCGGAACAATCGTTGCCCCTTGAAAAAACTTTGATGCGTATGGGCTGCTTCCAGAAATCTCTGCTTTTGGATCCTCCGACCAGAACGAGCGGTCCCCTTGTCGGATAATATGGAGCTTTGTCTCTCGCACAGAGAGAGATTTCAATGCTTCCGTGAGAGGAGTATTTTTCTTTCCTCCCGGAAATTCACCGCTCAACACTTCCGCCGGTAATGGTCTTGGTGTGTGGTGAAAGTGTTTTCCAAAAACTACGCACGACGGGACATTAAAAAGGGGCGAGACTTTTTCCAAATCCCAAACTTCGGTCAGCCCCGTTTGGTGAAGTGCCTTACCAAAGCTAGATTTTCGAAAGTTGTCATGTTGATCTGCTGTAAAAATGCTTCGTGGCAATACAAACGCAATTTGAGCACCATGCTTTCCATACTCACTTAACGAAGCGACAAAGAAGAGAGTGCCAAGTTCAAGATGTGTTATCAAATGACCTTTACCAGTTCCGAGCAAGCCATACGCGTTAAGAATGACGCGGCGTAGAAACTGCTGGTATTCCCCTTTCTCAACATACCGAAACGAAAGCCATGGGGGATTACCAAGAATCCAATCGAACTGTTTGCGAAGGAAAATGGGCTTGTAAACATTCTTGAGGATAAAAGCCCAAATGGAGTTACGTTCTTTTTCTTTCAGGTATTGCATCCGTTTTGCAACAACGTAGAGAACGTCGAGTGTAACATCATCCACTTGCACCTCAGTGATATGACGTTTTGCAAACGTGCGGAAGCGATCTTCAGTGAATTCTTGTTTTCCGACCGCGTTGGCGAAATCGTGGCAAGCATCAACGGCTTCATCAAAGGAAGGGGGATGCTCGATAAAAACATCGGGGAATGGAACAAATGTATGGTCAAGTTCTACCATCATGCTCGGCACTCGTTCTTCCGTCGACATTTGGCTTACACGCTCTGGAATCTTGAGTGAGTTTGCCATGTAGACAGGAATATGGAAATCTTTGAGCCGTTTTCGGACCAACTCACCAAGACCCAGCAAATAGTTTGTCTTGGCGATAATGACCGCAAGTGGATGAATGTCAATTCCAACGACAGTATCCCTGATATGGTGCAGAATTTCTTTCGTATCGCCTAATCTCTCCCTCTTGTAGCGGATCGCAAAATAGAGAAAACTTCCCGACCCACATGAAGGATCGAGAACGCTCGCATCTGGGTTTTTTCTAAGCGCTGTTCGCACAATTCGCTCAGCCAGCCAATCCGGTGTGTAAAACTCTCCTAAGTCGTGGCGTGTATCTGGGTCCACCAATTCTTGATACAGTGATTTCAATACATCTTCGGAGATTTCTTCGAGATGATATTTCTGTAGCAACGTCGAAATACGCCTTGTGACTTCAACGAGTGCACCGCGAACTTTGTTACGTATAACCCACGAGAAAAAATCTTCTTCGAGAAAGTTGTCAATTCCAAGCTGCTTGAAAAAGCTGCCCGTGAACACATCTACAATTTCAGATGGTGTTGGGACTGCGGCCTTCTTGGCGAGCCGCATGTAGGCAAGAAGTTTGGCAAATGAAGCAAGATACGTATGGCGGAGGAAAAGCTCGCTGTCAGCGACAGTCGTTCCATAAGCAATCAGCAAGTATTTTGCCCAGTTCTCATAGATCACCTTGAACTCGTTCTGGTTGTGAACCCGATGCCATTCTACCTGAAGCAGCTTCAATGCAAAGGTGTACGCGGGGCTATTGATGCCGAAGTCACGAACAAATTCTTCTGTGGTGGGATGAAGCTTTGTGGTGCGGAAGAAGTAGCGGTCTATCCACAGGAAGGCCGTATCCCCGTCGAGTGTCGAGAAATCAACTTTGTCGATTTCCCGAAGCTCAATGTCTTCTGGAGACGCCGGCAGCTCTCCAGAGTTCTTCCAATATGGGGCATACATATAGAATAGTATCCCGTCGCTTGCAAGGCAAAGGTAGCTTGTCTTTTTCGTCTTGGCATTTCGAACTAGGGCATACGCATATGATTGAAGCTGCTCCCTTGCTTCTCGCAATTTCGACTTTGATGTGAGATCGCTTTCGAACTCAATAATGAGATTACCAAAGAGCGCATCGATTTCGCCGTGAATCAAAAGGGATCCTTCGCTCGTTTTTACTGTTTTCTCAATGCCTTTCAAGTAGTCCTCAAGAAGCGATGGCGTTGACCTTGAAAACCACTCGTTTAAGAGGTG
>JANONN010000271.1:0-1869 GCA_031420835.1 Ignavibacteriales bacterium
CGTGCGGTGAAGGTTTATAGCCAGCCCGAGGAATGGAAGAAATTGATGCGGAACGGAATGCAGAAGGATTTTTCGTGGGAAAACTCTGCCAAGAAATATGTTTCGCTCTACAGGGAACTTCTGAAGTAGCCGCGTGAATCACCAGAAAGTCGGTATCTTCTTTGACCGCGATGGAACCCTGAACACCGAGATTGACTACCTTTCCCGTCCCGAGGAACTCGTGCTGATTCCGAACACTGCACGAGCTATTCGCGAAGCGAACACGTTGGGCGTTCGCGTCTTCGTGATCACAAATCAGTCGGGAATTGCGCGCGGACTTTTCACTGAAGCTGATCTTGGATCAATCCACCATCGTTTCATCAAACTTCTCGCCGCTGAGGACGCAACGATAGACAAGATTTACTACTGCCCACATCATCCCGAGTATGGAAATCCTCCGTATAGAGTTCTCTGCACATGTCGTAAACCAAAGACGGGGATGCTGGAACAGGCGGTCAGTGAATTCGGTGTTGAGCTTGCAAAATCATTCGTTGTTGGCGACAGGTGCGTTGACATCATGACAGGCGAACATGCGGGATGTGGCACAGTCCTTGTTCGAACTGGATATGGAACAGTAGAGCTGGACGAGTGCCGCCGAAGCTCCCGTTTGGATTTCGTTGCCGACGATGCGTACGAAGCGTGGCAGTACATCAAACGCCAAATTGATCAAACGAACTAACGAAGTACAACAAATAAATTGGATATCAAGACCTTGAGGATTCGAGTTCTATTTGGTGCAATTGCTGTCTCTCTCATCAGCACAACGGGTTGCATGGAAGAACCAAATCCCGTCGGGGCACAACTTCTTCCAAAAGACGATATTGTCAGTGTGAAATCGGATACTTTCGCGGCGCGCGGTAGTTCGCACATTCGAAAGTTTCCAACGTTTAGTGATCCCACGAGGATTCTTTTTGGGAACGCCGATCTTATTGACACTGAGGCGTGGGCGTGGATAAAGTTTTCCGGCCTTCCCGACACGCTGATTAACGTAACAATTTTGGAAGCTTCCATCAATCTGAAGGGCGCCTACGCTCTGGGAAGCACGTCCCAGCAATTATCGTACATGCTGCACAAAGGATTGAAGAACTGGTTCGTTGACGCAGCGAGCGTAGATTCTCTTTCGCTCGATGCGATCCAACCGGGGATCTACTACGAAAGCGTTGGTTCTCCGGGTTTTCTCCCTGTTCAACATGATACAACGGTCTTCTCAATCCGTCTCGACACATCGTTGGTTCGGGAATGGCTCAATGCAACTATCGATACAACGAAGAATAATTTCGGTGTGGTGTTGAAGCCGAATAACACCGGTCTTGTTCGTGGATTCAGGTCGTTTCGTGAAGAGGTGGGAACGAATAAGCCACAACTCGTCATCGTGTATCAACGCGGGTCAGGCGCTCGTGACACTGCAAGAATCAGACAAGGAGAGGATCGTTTCCTCGCCCGCGTGTCTTCAACAAGTTGGATGAGTGATAGCACAACTGTAAGGATTCGGAATGGGATTTCCTACCGCGGGGTGCTTAATTTTGAGAACGTAGTTCTTGCCAAAAACTATGCTGTCCACCGAGCGATGCTTGAAGTGACCTTGAAGGACTCCGTCACCCTCAATGAATACACAACTCATACTCTCTACGCGCACTTCATGACAGAATCTGGCGTTGTGGAGAACCTCCTGACCCCTAGCGAAGTGGAGATTTTGAACGGACAGAGAGTCTACCGCTTCGTCGTCTCTACTTTTGTTCACTTCTGGGGGCGGGGAGCACCGGTTCGCACTATTGCGATCAGCGGTGCGACCGAGAAAAATACGATTGATGTTTTCTCGCTTCATGGCTC
>JANONN010000272.1:0-1976 GCA_031420835.1 Ignavibacteriales bacterium
TCCAATAACCGTTTTTTGTCGAAAACAAATGGGGCTGCTGGCGTACCAAAAGATGGCGGATTGATAACACTGAGCGTTTTCCTGCCTCTGGTGATCGCTGTATAAGCCCATCTATAAAAATCAGAAGGCCTGCCAGGAAAATAAGAAAAGTTAACGGTAACATTATCCCACTCTCCGCCCTGGGCTTTATGGCAGGTCATCGCGTATCCAAACTTAACCCATAAGGCATTGAAATACTCATCACTTAGTAGCTTTAATCGAAATTCTTCGGAATTAATCTCGATTTTCGGGTGCCTCTTTCTAAAATCAACCAACATTGCACGATTTTCTAGCCGACTTAACTGGCCGCTTGGTTTATACAAAAGGTTTTCAATTATCTTGCACTCCCTGTTATATTTATCCCCTTCTTCATCAACGGAGCGAACGATAATATTTCTATAATAAATATCGACTGCGCTGTCACCTCCTTTGATATTTATTGAGCGACATTCATTATTTTGATCAACATCTACAGCAATTAACAAGTCTCCATTAAAGCATTTGTATTTTGGGGAATTACGCTGGACAAGCAACACATCGCCTTTCTGGACTGGTATTTTTGGTGCGCCAAAGCGACCATTACGTATTTCTAGATTATATGAGAGTGCATTTTTATTGCTTAATGTAATGATGACGCTATTACCAGCATCCTGCTCTTCTATTGCATTTTTCACTGCTTGGCTAGGCTCTACTTTCTTAACTGTATTTCCATCTTCAGAAATATTGAAGTCCACAAATTCATTTGAGGTAATACTTTCCCGTATTTTCTCTGCATTCTCTAGAATGAGACTGCCCTCGGTTTGTCTATGGACTTTATGTAAACTAAAAACATCAGAATCTATTTTGAATTCCGTCAGAAAATACTTTTTAAGTAGTGCTGGCGAATCAGAGCATTTCACAGGTGGTAGCTGAGCTTCATCCCCTACAAATAGTATTTTGACTTTATTATTACTGCTGTTAATAATCCGTGCATAGTGAAGCAGATCATGCAATAACCTTCCAGAGCCGAAGGATAGTATTTCATCATGGGTTGGTTTATCAGAAACCATTGATGCTTCATCAACAATATAGACTGTCGCTTTTGAACCAACAGCGTCTTTTAACTTAAAAGGTATTGTGAATCCGGGTGAATCAAAATCTCCCTGGATAGTGTCTGAATGCTCATCAGCCTTTATGTCGCCAAGTTCATAAATTTCAGAATGAATTGTTTTAGAAGGCTTGCCAGTTTTGCGACCTAGAATTCGAGCACCACGGCCAGTTGGCGCTAGTAGCACATAAGTTTTTTTCGCTCCTTCTAAACTTTCTACTACAGATTTCAATAATGTCGTTTTGCCAGTACCCGCGCTTCCCACAAGAATAGCAACGGGTTTTTTGTCGGTTTTAACCCATTGCATAATTGCTGCAAAAACCTCACTTTGTTCGTTAGTAAGTTTCATCACGAGTGTCCGGTTGAAAATTGAGTAAACGTTAGAACGGATGTGCTTTAACTTTTTTCGCCGCCTATTTCATATCTGAGTCACAAGACTCATCGCCCACCCTTACCACAATAGACTGATCTACATAATCGCCATCCGGATAAGTGATAACAACTCCAGCACAATAGATACCGGGCTGCAAAGCTATTGCTTCTCCTCTAGCTTTTGGCACATGCTGTATTTCGCCAGTAAATGCTATGGCACTCGCATCCTACATGAGTGTCAGGTGTAATTAAATAGCGTGCCGCAACAGCGCCCACTCAACGTGTTCCCGCACCAGCTCTGACTCATGCTTGGCACGGAGCTTCAGTGCGGCTATCACTACAGCACTCTTAGCCGCATTACCCAACGCCACGATTCATATGCACCCCGCCGGCGGCGGCAGCCGCGGCTATGCGCAAGACGTTGAGATTCAAGCGCGAGAACTGTTGCGCATGAACCGCAAGATTCATCAAATCCTTG
>JANONN010000273.1:0-2598 GCA_031420835.1 Ignavibacteriales bacterium
AAGTTTGCTGAACGCGCCGGAGCCGATTATGCTTTAGTCGTTGGACCCTATTACAATAAGCCGACGCAAGAGGGTTATTTCCAACATTTCAAAGCTGTCGCCGAGTCGGTGAACATCCCGATCATCATTTACAATGTGCCGGGCAGAACGGGTGGGAACATCGAGCCCACAACGATCCTCCGGCTTATAGACAAGGTAAAGAACATCGCCGGCGTCAAGGAGGCTTCCGGAAACATGGGGCAGATCATGGAGATCGCCAAACACAAACCGGACGGCTTCTCGCTCCTCTCTGGCGACGATGCAATGACGCTTCCACTCATGGTGGTCGGTGGCGATGGATGTATTTCTGTCGTTGCCAATGAAGTGCCGCGTGAGTTCAGCGAGCTGGTTCGTTGCTGCCTGAAGGCGAAATGGAATGAAGCTCTTCAACTCCACAATCGCCTGTTGGATCTGATGAACGCCAACTTCATCGAATCGAACCCCATTCCTGTCAAAGCGGCCATGGCGATGATGGGATTGGTCGAAGAAGTGTACCGACTTCCGATGGTACGCATTGGCGAGAAGAACCGAGACCGATTACGCGCAGTCCTCACCGAATTGAAACTCATTTGATCATGTCCCTCAAAGAACAAATAGAAGAGTTCTACGAACAAGATCCGAAGACAATGAATCGAGTGGCTGCGTTGCGAGCTTTCACAGAACTCAAGTTCTTCCTGAACGGCGGTGAGATCCGTGCTGCCATCCGAACGGACGACACAAATGTTCACGGCGGATGGGTCGTGAATGATTGGGTAAAAAAGGGAATACTACTCGGCTTCCGGCTCGGAGACATGACTGATCTATCAATCAACGATCATTTCCGGTTCTATGACAAGAACACGTTGCCACTCAAGCGACTGACGATTGAAGATCAAGTACGGATTGTGCCGGGCGGGACAACGATTCGCGATGGGGCGTATGTTGCGAAAAACGTTGTCGTCATGCCGCCGGCGTACATCAATATCGGCACGTACGTCGACGAGGGGACACTCATTGACTCGCATGCGCTTGTCGGTTCATGCGCACAGATCGGAAAGCGCGTTCACATCAGCGCCGGCGCACAAATTGGAGGCGTCCTTGAGCCGGTCGGAGCAATGCCCGTCATCGTTGAAGACGATGTTTTGATCGGAGGCAACTGCGGTGTCTATGAAGGTACGATTGTGAAGCGTCGCGCAGTGATCGGCGCCGGAGTTGTCCTTACAGGCTCAACACCTGTGTACGATCTTGTGAAGCAGTCCATCTATCGTCGAACTCAGGAGACCCCGCTTGTCATTCCAGAAGGATCGGTTGTGGTTCAGGGAAGCCGGCACATAGACGCTCCGTTTGCAAGACAACATCACATTGCCATCTACACTCCTGTTATTATAAAGTACCGCGACGAATCAACAGACGCAGCCACTGCGCTCGAAGAGAGTTTGCGATGATTCGCATTCTCATCTGCGGCAGCAATGGACTCCTTGGCCAGAGGCTTGCCCTCATGCTCGGTTCCAATACCGAATATGAAGTTCTCAATACGTCGCATCATCGCTCGTTCGTCTTCGACCACCAGCTCTTTGATTATACGCAGCTTGACATCACGAGAAAGAGCGACGTGAAAAGTTTGATTTCGAGTTTTCAGCCGGACATCATCATCAATTCGGCTTCGGCGACAAACGTTGACTGGTGCGAGACCAATCGGGAAGAGGCATGGAATGCAAACGTGGTCGGCGTCGAGAATCTTCTCGAAGCCGCGAGAAAGTCCGGCATCAAGCTCATCCACCTTTCTACCGATTACGTGTTCGATGGAAAACATGGACCATATAAGGAAGACGACACGCCAAGCCCCATTAGCTACTATGGCAAAACCAAGTTGGCTGCCGAGAATGCGATCCGCAAGAGTGACGCTCCGTGGGCAACCGTTCGCACGATCGTGTTATACGGAACAGGAATTTCAGTGAAGCAGAACTTTGCTCTGTGGGTTATCAATTCCTTGGAGCGCGGGCAACAGATTCGGTGCGTTGACGACCAGATCAGCAACCCGACCTACGTAAGCGATCTTGCGCTTGCGATTGTTCACATCTTTGAACTGGGTCGCACGGGTTTGTATCATGTTTGCGGCAGCGAGCGATTGAGCCGGTACGATTTTGCCGTTCGCGCAGCGGAAATCTTTGGTCTGGACAAGAATCTTATCACACGCGCAAAATCCACCGATCTCAAGCAACCGGCGGCTCGACCTCCCGTGACCGGCTTTATCACGCTCAAAGCTGAAACAGAACTTGGCCTCAAGCCGATGAACGCAACAGAAGGGCTTACAGCATTGAAACACGAACTTCAGTCATCGGGAAAGAACTAGTGTTGCGTATCAGAAATACATTGATTGAATCAATAAGCACTTTGTCATGCCCGCGGATTTTAAGCGGGCATCCGCAGTATGGATTCCCGACAAAAGCATTCGGGAATGACATGTTGGCCGGTTCTGCAATGCTTTTACTTATTCACGTTATCCGCTTATAGACATTCGCAGTCCACGGGAGGTATTGTATGAAAACTGAAACGATTAATGCTGTGGAGATGACACGC
>JANONN010000274.1:0-12642 GCA_031420835.1 Ignavibacteriales bacterium
ATTCTAGAGGGACGCGGAACACAAGTCCGGCAAGTGACCATTCGAAGGCGGTCCCAGATTCAACGCAGCAAACTTGATCCGCTGATTCTACAAGCTGCTTCAATCGCCATTGATAGAAAGAAACAATGAAACAGCAAACTCGTTGCCCTTGGTCTTTAGGTGATCCTCTCTACATTATCTATCACGACCGCGATTGGGGTGTTCCTGTACACGATGACCGAAAATTCTTTGAAATGCTCACTCTCGAAGGCGCCCAGGCTGGACTGAGCTGGATAACGATCTTGAAGAAGCGGGAGAACTACCGAAAGGCATTCGACAACTTTGACGCGAAGAAGATTGCGCGGTATGACGCTCGCAAGATCAAGCAACTGATGAACAACAACGGCATTGTTCGGAACCGCTTGAAGATCGAATCCACTATTTCGAATGCAAGAGCCTTCTTGGCAGTTCAGAAAGAATTTGGATCGTTCGATCGTTACATCTGGCAGTTTGTTGGCGGGAAGCAAAAGCAGAACCGATGGAAGTCGCTTAAGCGCATTCCACCCAAGACAGCCGAGTCAGCCGCAATGGGCAAAGATCTCAAGAAGCGTGGATTCCGGTTCGTCGGGTCAACGATCTGCTACGCGTTCATGCAGGCGTGCGGATTGGTGAATGACCATCTTGTCAGTTGTTTTCGGTATAAGCAACGACACCGCAGATAGAAGTCCGACTTCTTGCGTAGAGGAGGCTTAGTCAGAAGTCGGACTTTGTTCGCTCTTCTTTCTTCTTGACAGCATCATCGATATTTCATAACTTTCTGATGAACCAATTTGTAGGGGTTATGATGATGCCATACTTTCTTGCGTGGTCGCGCCTCGTGCTTCTGGCTTTTGCGGTTACAACATTCTGTCCCTCCTCCGCTATTTCGCAAACTCTTGAACGCCTTTTCTGTGCTGAGTGTGGCAACCAGAACGTCATTCTATCCAAGTTCTGCTCCCAGTGCGGCACACTGTTGGACAAACGCGCATTGATTGATCGCCTCCAGCAGCGTCTTGCCGAGGCAGATTCACTGGATCGTCCACTTACTCTCACTGCTGCGGAGATACGAGTTCTCATGCAATCAGAATCTGACCGTAAGTCAGACCTCATGAAACATCAGATTGAACTTCGACGTAACAAACCAAGGACCGAAGTGGAGAAGCTCGTTGATGTTCTCGCTCCAATGGCAATCGGAGTGGGTGCATTATACTTTATTTCACTCATAGCAGGATTTGGTTCACGTTAATGAGGAGACAAATGCGATGAAGACACTATTCGTCATGTTCGCGATTATGGCTCTGGCGCTCAACACAAATGTGACTTTGATGGCTCAAGACAACGATTCAGTGCTCTGTTCGGTTTGTCAACAGCCGAACGAGCCTAAGAACAATTTCTGCACATCGTGCGGCGCAAAATTCGTTGCTCTTACCACGGCAGAGGGATTCCGGCATGTTAGTTATCGTCAACCCGCGAGATTGTTCTCCATCCCGACGGCCCTCGTGTTGCCTGAGCTTCAATTCGGAATCACTCTGGGGAACTCTTTCGGTCTTGAGGTGGGAGAGTCATTTCTCGGAACGATAGGTCTTGGGATCGGCGACATTGCGGAGATAGAATTAAGCACATCTGGATTGATCACAGGTCTTGCTGCAGGTACCACAAGCATGAGAACTGCAGGTCTCAAGATGAAGTTCCTTGAGAGCGAAGAGCTCGGGCTTGCTGTCGGTGCGTCATTACGAAGTTCAAACGACAGGGAGCGGGAGAATAGAACAGAACGGATTCTTGCTGCGGCCGCTCCGGATGATTACGCAATGGGATTGCGTGGGCTGAATTACGAGTCACGTATCACGACACTGAGCCTCTCCGTTAGCAAAGAGGTTCGAGAAGAAACCACACTCCATGCCGGGCTTGGGTATTCAGATATCCGATATCGAGATGTCAATTCGTTCTTTATAGACCGTCCGTCAATTTTTTCTCCCAGCGAAGAACGGCGAGGCCAATGGCAGGCGTTCGGCGGAGCTGTCATCGTCATGGGTGAGCGAACAAAGATCATGGGCGAAGTCCAGTCATTCCCCTTTTTCAAATACAGTGTCAATCGGGGTGAGATTCGTCTCAGTCATATGTATGTTGCGGCGGCGGGTGTCCGGTTTTCCATTTCCCAAAGTTGGTCGCTCGATTCCGGTGTGAGATACCAGAGTAACTTCATCGGATTGGCGGATACGCAGATCCGAATCACACTGAACGGAGTGTTTTCACTGCGATGAGGATCCGTTACCTTCCTCTCGCCGTCTTGTTGATCATCGGTTGTCAGGATGAAACGGGACCCACGAACCCGCAGATTGTCGGAGTGTGGAGTTGGATTGAATCAGTTGGCGGATTTTTCGGACGGCGGCTCACGCCACAAACGGAAGGATACACATTGAAGATTCGCATTACACTCTCGGGCACGTACACGCACTATAAGAACAACGCAGTCGAGAAGCAGGCACGATACAGAATGGAGCAGAAGAAATTCGGCGAGGCGGGTCCGTTCGATGTTCTTATTGTTATGCGTCATGCTTGGACGACATCGGAACTTCAAACTTGACTGCAAGAAATTAATTTTGACAAAATTTGACAAACTAAATAACAGGCTATCCGAAAACCGATTAGAGTAAACAATAACAATCAGCAAAAAATAGAAAATGGAACAAAGAAGAACAATCACACATCCCATTGACGGAGACACAAGCACATTTTTAAAAACAAGCGCTGAAACAAATGGTAAATCAACCTTGTGTGAAATGGTACTTACCCCATACGCACAAGGAACACCACTGCACTATCATAATACATTTACCGAAACCTTTAGGGTTTTAGAAGGCGAATTGACGGTGACAATTGGGAAACAAACCATGACATTAAAAAAAGGGGATAGTGCAACTGTGCCTAAAAAAGCAATACACAGGTTTACCAATAAAAGTGCCGCACCAGTAAAAGCAACTGTTGAATTACTACCAGGACATGAGGGATTTGAAAATAGTATTTATATAATGTATGGATTAGCCAATGATGGGAAATGCGGCAAGGATGGACTTCCCAAAAACATCAGTCACTTGGCACTTAGTGCGGTTATGGCTGATACCAGCTTGCCCGGAGTAATGACTTTAATAATGCCTATTATGAAATTAATTGCTAAAATAGCACGAATGAGAGGCGTTGAAAAAGAACTAATTGATAGGTATTGCAAGTGAACAAACTAAATCAATCTTAAACTAATGTCTGCAAACATTCAACGACACTTCTTCGTGGACAGAGTAGCACGAACGCATAACAACGGGTTTAAGAAATGCGGGGTGACGAGGGTAATTGAACATTTGTATTTCAATCAAACTTTTGTGCTGGCGGACAGTTTATCGCTCCAAAATCCCGCACTTCTCAAACCCGCAAACCGTTGAAAGCGACAGGGAAATGGAACGCACCGTGAGTTTCCGGACGCGCGACACACTCATTCTCGCAGATACCTGTATCGATTGCTTTCAGAGCACCTATGTGAAGATCAGGGAGTAGCTACAGAGGGGACTTCTTATAGGCATTCATAAAATGAATAAAAAACACTCACGCTGAGCAGTTACGAAGTTTATTTCCATTGCCCTCAGAGTGTGGCCTTTAGTGAGAAAAGTAGTATTGTTCCTAGTTGCGTCCCTAGTGGCAGAAGCTTCAATGGCGTGTTGAAGAGATTTCTCGCCTCCGCTTGCAGCGTCAGCAACGGAAGAGAAAAGAATTCGCCAAGCTGCTGTTGAATGATAAGATCCACTGACGCCGTTGCCGGTACGACTCCATCAAACCCCTCCCCGTAAAGCTCATCATCCGTTGGACTCAAACGAAACTCTTCCCATCTCTGGCGGCTTGTTGCCCTTCCACCGATCATAACTGACGTGCGCGATTCGAAGCGAATGACGACGTTCGCACGGGCAACATGCCGAGGCGAGAATGGGGTGCTGCCGTTTTCAAGATAACGATAACCGCCGGCAACTGAGATTTCATCACACACTCTCAATGTTCCGTCTGCCTCAAAGCCACCGGTCGTGTAGTCGCGTCCGTTTGTGTACTCCGCAAGTCGGACGATGTCTCCCGGATTTGCAGCTCGGAACGATCTGATCACTCGCTGCTCGATCGGAGAGTCAACCGATTGCACAAAAAAGCCCACACTCCATGTAACATTATCATTCACCGGTTTGCGTGATAGCGAAAGCGTTGCTTCATGTGTACGTCCGGCTTTGAGCCTCTCAGATGGCACTATACCAAAGACCTCCGTCATGTTTGTGGAAAGGCGTTGGCGTGTCATGGTAAAGGACGCAAATGATTCGAGTACATTGGGGAAGGTTACAACGGAGGCGGCCTTGAGTTCAATCTCTGTTTTGTCGGCAAAGTTGTACGCGAGTCGCATGTGTCCTGAAAAAGCCGATTCTGAGAAACCCCGATCGTATCGAAGACGTGTTCCCGCGACGAGTCGTTGGGAGAAGTTTTGTTCCAACTCTCCAAATAATCCCCACTCAGTCTTGTAGATGTTTGATTGAAAGATTTGTTTGCTTCCAACTCCCGGCTGTACTGAATGGAACAACACGTTGCCGGCAAGATTGGCTTTGGTTGAATGTCCTTCGATCATATTCCATCGAGCGTTGATTCCATATTCTGTTTGCTTATATCCGCCACCGACAGCGCCAACTTGCGGACGCACATACAGGTCAAGATGATCCACGTGTGCATTCAACCTAACCCCTGAAAAAAGTGGATCTGCGCCGATCCGCAACGTACGGACTTCACTTTTCGAACGAAGATAGGTGGAAGTAAACGGAGACATCTCCCACCCTTCTCGTTCAGAGATCGCCGTCCACATCGAATACCGATTGCCCGATGGTGTATCATAAGCGAACTCCAAACTCGCCATTTGGTTGCGGTTTTGGTTTCTCCGATCCGAATTGTCGAGGGCGGAGATAATCCCATCTTGCGGTCCGCCGGTCGTGAAGTAATTGTACCTCGACGCACTGGCTCGAACCCGGAGCCGATCAAACGAATTCGAGAGAACAGCATAAGCAGATGGACCGGTTTGATTTCTGTTGTAGTGTGGCATACTTCTGCGCGTATAGAAGTGGACCAGCGGGTCACCAACTTCGCTGCCATCGAAAAATTGCAGGGAAAATGACAATGACTCAGAGATCGTTCTTCTTACCAGATTGATGGCGCCGTCCGATGTCGCGCTTCGTTCCATTACCGATGAACGTGACTCAAGAACGATGGAATCAAGAATTCCCTGATCCATCGGGAGAAGATCCGGAGTCGAGTGGTTCAATGGAAACAACCGAAAGGGAACCCCGTCAATCGCAATGCTGGTTTTCGCAGAGATCCATCGCGTCATTCCATTCAGATTAGGGACGGTCAAGAATCTTGTTGCAGAGAGTGGAGGAGCAAGCGCGGCATCTGCGACTCGATCACTGAGCCGCGGTTGAATCACCTGAGCAGAGACGCTCTGATATCCAACAAGGTAGAGGAAGAAGAAAGCGGCGAGAGATATGGTTGCGCGCATCACGTGTCAGCGAAGAATGATTGACGCCCCGGCCGTCCAGATGCCAATCCATTCTGGAGAAGCAAACACAGCGTGATACTGCGCCACAAGTGAGATTCTTCGGAAGAGATTCGCCGGGAAATCCAGAGAGAGAGCGCCAACCAAACCGAACTCTGATTCTGTGTTGTTATATTCGTTCACTCGGAACATGAACCGGTAATTTCCCAATCCAACCCGACCGGCGACGCGTATGAAAGAAGCATCAAGAATTGTCCGCTGAATCTCACCCGTTCCGGAGATTAGAAAGATATCGGGAATATTCTTGACGCCCGGCGCCGTTTTGAAATACATAACATCAATCGTTGCGACGGCGGAGAATTCACCGTTAATATCATACTGAAGGATGGGACCGGCCGCGAGAGTGTTCGACCAGAACTCTCCCAAATCTCCCCGTGGCATCATCCATTTCGCAGAAAGACCCACATGGAGATCATCCCAGCGGAATTGTTGCGCTTCAACGTGGCTGAAGGTTAGAATCCAAATCAAAAGGAAAAGTGTACTAATATGTCGGTGTTTGATCGTATGGATATCTTCTTAAGAAGCAGCGTTTAATATTCTTTTCGATGCGCGTACACATTCATCAACAATCCCGCCATGGTCATGTTCGCAAGGAGCGCAGAACCTCCATAGCTCAGGAATGGTAGCGGAATACCGATCACCGGCATAAGTCCCATCGACATTCCAATATTGACGAACGTGTGCAGAGCAAGTACGGCGGTAATTCCAATGGCCACCGTGCTTCCGAATTTGTTCTTCGAGAGCGACGCGATGTTGATGCCACGTATGAGCAGCGATGCAAACAAGATCAGCACCAGCGATGCACCGACAAATCCGAACTCCTCGCCCGGAACGCAGAAAATGAAATCTGTCCACTGCTCGGGAATGAAATTCAATTGAGTCTGTGTGCCCCGCAAGTATCCTTTCCCAAGGAGCCCACCGGATCCGATCGCTACCTTCGATTGCAGGACGTTGTATCCGGCTCCTTGCGGATCCGCTTCCGGGTTAATGAACGTCATGATGCGCTTCTGTTGATACGCGGGCATTCGTTCATAAATCGTCTGCACCGAAACGCCAATGAAAAGCGTAAGTCCAAATGCAACGACGGCTGTAAACCGATTCTCGCGTGCCAGGTAGAGCATTACAGAACTGATTGCTACGGAGATTAGAAAGATGGTTGTCCCAAACAACGCACCCGCTGCCACAAGGATGGGTGCGATAATAACCGCAAGCACAAAATTGGACGCCCCCGCCCAGTACAAGATCGGTAACGCCATTCCAAAAAAGACAACCGCCGTGCCAAGATCGGGCTGGGCCAAGATGAGCACCATGGGGATAGCAACAATCCCAAACGCGATAAGCAAGTCCTTCAAACGACTGATATCGGTCGTGCTCTTCGAAAGAAAGACAGCGAGAGTGAGAATCGCGGTCACTTTGGCAAACTCAGAAGGCTGAATACCAAACCCGCCAATGCCAAACCAGCTCTGCGATCCTGAAATCGTCTTGCCAATCAGAAGCAGCATCACGAGCATCCCGACGATAGCGGCATATGATGGAAGAGCAATGCGCTGGATCGTTTTCATTGGAACAAGCGCTGCGGTAATCAATGCAACAAATCCGACGATCGCCCACATCGTCTGCTTATAGAACGTCGCCGTTGCCCCTGCGTCATAGGTGGCACTGTAAACGGAAACCAATCCGATAATGACAAGCGCTATCGCGATGAAGAAAATCTTTGCATCGAAGTATTCTTGAAAAAAGTTTGACATGCTCAGTTCGGTTGCAAATGTGTTACGCGGGTAGTGGTGTCAGAAGGAGCCTGCTTGGGTTTCGGCGCATAGAACCGACGTTCCACTTTTCCCTTGATGTACTTTTCTATTACAAGACCGGCAATGGGAGCGGCTTTCGAACCCCCGAACCCGGCGTTCTCGAGCATAACGGCCACAGCGATTGTTGGTTTCTCGAACGGCGCAAAGCCGACATACCACGCATGATCCAGACCATGCGGGTTTTGCGCGGTTCCGGTTTTTCCTGCAGAGACAATCTCCGGTATTCGTGCAAGAGAAGCTGTCCCACCGGGTGCTTCGACAACCCGCATCATTCCTTCACGAATCAGTTCAATAGTACGATCCGAAAGACCGACGGGTTGTGAGCTGTAGTCAATCCGTTCGACCCTGTTCGTCAGCTTATTCCGGATGAAATTCACTGCATGAGGTTGATGCAGCGATCCTCCGTTGGCAAGCGCTGCTACATACATTGCCATTTGAAGTGGTGAGACTCCCAATTCTCCTTGACCGATTGCAAGACTCACAAGGTACCCTTGCGTCCATTTCCCTTTTCCGTACACACGGTCGAAGTAGTCGGCCGACGGAAGAAGCCCACTGTTCTCCTCGGTGATGTCAATTCCTGTGCGACGACCGAAACCGAACTTCTTACCGTACTCCGTCCAGCGTTGAAAACCAACTTTGTGAATCAGTTGATAAAAAAAGACGTTGCACGATCTCTGAATTGCCTGAACGATATTTACCGAACCATGCACGCCGAGATCTTTGAAGACGCGGTTTCCGAAGCGATACGATCCGAAGCAAGTGATCTTATACTGCTCATCAATGACGCCTTCTTCCAACGCTGCGGCAGCAAGAACCATTTTGTAAGTGGAACCGGGGGGATAGTTCGTCATGGTGGCACGATTGAAGAGCGGCTTGGTCGTGTCCAAGTTTAATGCGCTCCAGATTTCCGGCGGAGTGACACCGCTAAAGATGGCCGGATCGAAATCTGGTTTGCTGACCATTGCGAGAATACTGCCATCGTTCGGATCAACCGCCACGATCGCGCCACGGTAGTTCGCCATCAACGATTCGGCAAAAGCCTGCAGTTCGAAGTCAATCCCAAGGATCAGGTCGAAACCTTCGTTCGGAAGTTTGTCGTTCTGTCCCTGCTCAAATCTCCCAATGACCTGGCCTCTTGCGTTCACAGCAATGAACTCAAATCCTTTTTGACCACGGAGAAGATTCTCGTAGCTCGCTTCAATCCCCGATGATCCAATCACATCCCCCTGCCGATAGTAATCGCTGGCTCGCGCTAACTGAGCATCAGAGATCTCTTTGCAATAACCGAGAATATGCGTGGCACGGGAACCGGTCGGATAGATGCGCTTCGAGTCAATCAGAAAGCTGATACCCGGCAGAAGGAACTGGTACTCTTCGAGCGCGGAGAGAGTACGGAAGTCAATGTCGCGTTTAATGCGTGTTGGAGAGAAACGCGAATACGCACGGCCGCGATTGATTCGCTCCTGGATGACGTCCGGTTCCAGTTGAAGAAGCGAGCTGAGAAGTTTGAGATTCTGCGCGTCAAATTCCACTGGCGTGAGTGCGACAGAATAGGAGGGGCCGACATCAACGACGAGGCGACCCGCTCGGTCGAAGACATAGCCCCGGATCGGTTCCTTGATGATCGTACGGACGCTGTTCTCTTCAGATTTCTTTCCAAGTTCTTGATGGTATAACAACTGGAGCACATAAAGACGAACAAAGAGGACTCCAATGAATACCACGGTGAGAATCATGAGAACACTTCGTCGAATAGGGGAACCGAAATCTTCCATCGTCGTTTTACGTTGTCAGAGACTTTCGCGAGAAGGCGAACATCGGGAGAGCGCTCATTGCCCCGGTGTACAAGGCGGTAGCAACACTGAATTGGAGAAGCCGCTCAAACAAAGCCGGGGCTCCTTGCAAGAAGATCGCGAAGTACACGATGTTGTGCGCCAAGGAACAGACGACTACAATAATCATGAAACGATATGTGCCAAGCGTTTGTTCGGTTTTGTTCTCATTGAAGAAATATCCGCCCATGAAACCAACTATGGTTTTCGTAAGCGCCGCCAACCCCAAGAACTGAGTCGTGGTCGCATCTTGAAGGAGTCCAACAAGAAATCCAGCGATGGTCGCTTCCAGTTGACCACGCGTGATGGCAAGATAGACAACCCAGATGAGAAGGATGTCCGGGACAATGCCCCCAATCGCGAGAACGGAGAGGAACATTGTTTGCACAATCAACAAACCCAGAACGACAAAGGCTGCGCGAAGATAGTAATCCATGTAAGGGAAACTCGTTTCGAAAATAGTATCGAGAATAGAAACCAAAATGCTCCAAGGGAGTTGTCGGGAGGGATGCGCGTGAGGACTCCCGCAGGTTCAGGAGTTCCATCCCACAAGCCCCCCGACAACTCCTTCACAGCTTTTTGTTCCGGAAAAAGTACCGAGAATAGAAGAGAAAAGCAATGAACAGCGGTTGGTCAACTATCGTCGCTGTCCCATACGCTGCTCAAGCTCCATTCGCTCTTGGACACCAAGGGCCGTCAACACAAACACTTCCTCCAGCCTCACAAAATCAACGCTTGGTTCAACGATGACCGTCTTGAAGAGGGTCGCGGGTTGCTCATGAACTTGCTGCACTACGCCGATGCGAATCCCGGCAGGATAGGTGCTGCTGTACTCAGACGTGATAATGACATCTCCAACTTTCACATCGAGTGTCTTCGCAATATTATTGAGCATCAGTTGTCTTCCGTCCCAGGCGAGAATGCCGTCAACACGGCTCCGTTGCACCTTCGCGCTTGCACGGAAGTCCGTATTCAACAGCACATGCGCCACGCAATATCCATTACTCACAGACGTAACCACACCCACCAACCCCGCTTCACTCATCACCGGCATGAATGGTTTAATGCCATCCGCGGCGCCAACATCCAATGTTATGGTGTTGCGCAAGAGCGTGAGATTCTTGCCGACGACTCGCGCTGCGATGAAGGTGTGCTTCGATTCTTCCTTTAATCCCAACAGTTGGCGAAGCCGGAAACTTTCTAACTTTGCTTCTCGCAACCGATTCGCTTCGTCGGCAAGCTCGATGTTGATGCGGCGAATGACCTCGTTTTCATGACGGAGACCAACGTAGCGCGGAATAAATGAAAGTTGATCTTGCGTCATGCCAAGAACAACCGTTACCACCGACCTGATCTGCCGTATTTGTGCGTTATTGTTAAGAGCAAGAAGGAGGAGGGAAAGGAGAACCAGCAAGGTGAGAACAGCGTACTCTTTGAAGGCAATGAACAATGCATACAGACGCTCAATCATAAAGAGATTACAGGAGGCAGAACATCATGAATCGTCAATACCGTTTACTTTTGATCAGCACCTTTGAGTATAAGCTCAAATTTTCAAGCACCTTGCCAGTGCCGCGGACGACGGCGGTCAACGGATCCTCAGCGACGTGGACCGGCAGGTTCGTTTCGAGCCGGAGGCGTTCATCAAGACCTTTGAGCAGAGCACCACCTCCGGTCAACATGATGCCGCGATCAAGGATATCCGCTGAAAGCTCTGGCGGCGTGCGCTCAAGTGTCATCTTCACGGCCTCAACGATCTGGGAGATTGATTCATTCAACGCTTCTCGTATCTCCACCGAGCTTACTTCCGTCGTCTTCGGCACACCGTTAACGAGATCGCGCCCCTTCACTTGGATCGTGATCTCTTCTTTCAACGGCATGGCGGAACCAACTTCACATTTGATCGCTTCGGCCGTACGTTCACCGATCAGGATGTTATGATTCCGTTTGAAGAACTGGATGATGGCATTATTCATCTCATCGCCAGCGATCCGTATGGACTCCTCGTTGACGATGCCAGAAAGCGCAATGACCGCGATCTCCGTGGTTCCGCCTCCGATATCAACCACCATATTCCCGACGGGGGCGTCAACATCGAGACCAACGCCGATAGCCGCCGCCATTGGCTCGGCGATGAGATGAACCTCCTTCGCTCCAGCATGCTCAGCGGAATCGCGCACCGCCCTCTTCTCCACTTCCGTGATACCGGATGGAACGGACACTACGATCCTTCGACTGGGCACAAGACCGGAGTTGATCTTCTTAATGAACTCCCGCAGCATTCCTTCGGCAATCTCGAAGTCTGCGATCACGCCATCTCTCATCGGACGGATAGTACGGATATCGCGATGTGTGCGGCCCAGCATTTCCTGCGCTTCTTTCCCAATAGCAATGATCCGCTTTGTGTTTCGGTCAAAGGCAACAATGGAAGGCTCATTGAGCACAATGCCTTTGCCTTTCATCCACACGACGGTGTTTGCGGTGCCAAGGTCAATTGCAAGATCAGCAGAGAACAAGGAGAAAAGACTCATAGTGGTTCGTCACCGTTTGAAAAATGATCCGTTAATGTTTGAAATGTCTGATACCAGTGAATACCATCACGACTTTATGTTGATCAGCAGCCTGGATAACTTCCTGATCTCTAATAGAACCGCCCGGCTGGATAACGGCTGTGGCTCCCGTCTTCACCGCCTCCAACAATCCATCGGCAAACGGAAAAAATGCATCGGAAGCGACTGCGCAGCCTTGAAGATCAAGCCCCGTTTCTTTGGCTTTTACCGCAGCAAGCTTGGCGGAATCCACTCGTGACATTTGTCCCGCGCCAATACCGAGCGTCCGATCCGCACGTGCGTAGACGATCGCATTCGACTTGACATGCTTGGCAACTCGCCACGCAAACATCATTGCTTCTAATTCCTCCTCAGTCGGAGTCCTCTTCGTGACTACCCGTAAGTCTTCTTTGCGCAATAGTTTGAGATCGGGTTCTTGAACGAGCACTCCGCCGTGAACGCTCCGGACTTCGTAGCCATTCTGCGATTCATGTGAGCGCCACTCTATGAGGCGACGATCCTTTTTCTTCATGAGGATAGCCAATGCTTCTTCCGAGAAACCTGGCGCGGTCACCACTTCCGCAAACAAAGGATGAATGGCCTCCGCCGTATCTGCCTCGACTGCACGATTGAAAGCAATGATCCCACCAAATGCAGATGTTGGATCGGTGGCAAGGGCTTTTTTGTACGCTTCAGCCAACAAATCGCTTGTTCCGACGCCGCAAGGATTCATATGCTTCACTACTACCACCGTCGGCTTCTCGAACTCCAGACAACATGTGACCGCCGCATTCAAATCGAGGATATTGTTGTAC
>JANONN010000275.1:0-3917 GCA_031420835.1 Ignavibacteriales bacterium
GTGGATAGAGTTGTGCGGCAAAGGGACCATATTCGATTTGTAGAAATGACGGGCAAGAATCGGATAAAGCGTTTCATTGATGAGGGTGGACTTGCCGGAGCCGCTAACACCCGTGATGCAGATGAATTTGCCCAAAGGAATCCTCAGCGTTACATTCTTCAGGTTGTAGCCGGAGGATCAAAAGACAATAAACCCCCTGAACTTGAATTTCTAAGAACAGATATTTGATTGTTCCGGTTGGCAACAACGACATCTGATTTCTGATCTAAATCAAAGTCAGCAAGAATAATATCGTAACCTTGGGCTGGAGCTAGAAAATACTCCGCAGACAAGAACGAGGTTGAATCGATGAAGTAAGCACTAGGGAAAGTAATGCCGAAGAACTCGCTTGAAAAGCCTGTTAACCCATTCACCGTAACAGAAATTGGACCATTCGCTGCTCCTGATGGCACCGATACAGCAAGTGAAGTCGAGGCAGCAAAATTCACTGTCGCCTTCACCGCTCCAAAGTAAACGATGTTCTTACTCGCCGTCGCATTAAAGTTTGATCCGGTGATCGTTACGCTCGTGCCAATGGGGCCGGAAGTTGGAGTGAAAGAAGAAATCGTAGGGGGCTGCGGAGCAATCGTCGTAAACCGGAAGATACTCGAATACGCACTCACCGCCGCCGAATTCTTCGCACTCACGCGCCAATAATAGGTTGTTGCGCTTGACAGGCCACTCAGACTCTTTGTGGTGTCTGTAACCGTTGAATCGTTGACCGCCATCCCGCTGACGAAATTCGAGTCGGTCGCAACCTGAACTCGATATGTGATCGCCCGGGCCGACGCATTCCATCGCAGCGTGACGTTTGTTGGCTGGTTGGTTGCTCCATTTGCGGGTGAGGAAAGTGTCGGTGCAGAAGGTGCTGATACAGTTTGTTGAAAATACAATGCGCCAATATCTGCACGCGTACCATCTGGATCAAATGGACTATTCGGATCTCCTGCATCAATCGCAGGAGAGCCCGATCGCAGATTGTAATTTCCGTTGACGCGATCCACAAATAGTGGATCGTCTTCGATATTGTTTTTGCATTCTGCAACCGATGCATTCAACGAGCTCACTGTGTAGTAATCCGTGGTTCCTTCATCACGATATAAACCAGAACCATTGGCATAAAACAAATTATACCACACCTTTCCAGGATCGCTTGTGGTACTACTCTCATATATGCCATAAATTGAGTTTAATGAAATGATATTGTTAAATATTGAATCTATTGTTGAAGAAGAAATATAAATCCCACTTCCAGTATTATCCGAAATCGTGTTGTTGATGATCTTTGGCTTTGCAGAGCCAGCACACTCAATGCCCCCTTCGACGTTCTTTGCAATAACATTATTGATTATTCTTGGTTGCGAGCTTGATGATCCTATGACATAGAGACCAGCGCCGTATCCTATGTTCGACGAGATCGAATTCCCTTGAATGAGCGGAGACGCGTCGGAGACATAGATACCTGCTCCGGTGCCAAATGTGCCGGGACTGTTACCGCTGATTGTGTTGTTCAGAATCGCAGGCGATGAGTTCGCAATGTAGACACCGCCACCCATCCCAAACGAGCCGTTTGTGTTCCCCGTTATCTTGTTATTTACAATCTTCAATGCCGAGCCAGCAGAAACGAAAAATCCAGCTCCAGATGTTACATTTCCTCCTCCTTTTACCGTAAACCCTTCTATCCTCGTTGTCGCATCAACTATACTCACACATCTTATCACACTGGTGTTGGCACCTGTCGCATCTATTGTACTCACATCTATTCCTGCCCCTACTAATGATACTCCATTCTTCGCCAATATTGGAAATGTCTCTCCTAAGGTCGTGTTATATGTCCCAGCAGCGACATACACTGTGTGTCCTGTCCCCGTGATCTGGCCTAACGCGTAGGTGATTGTCTTCCACGGATTGGCTTGGCTGCCATTACCCGTCGTGTTGCTGCCGCTAGTAGCGTTCACGTAGTAATCGTTTGCGCTAGCGGCAGTCCATGGCAACGTGAGGAATACAGCTATGAGAAGGAGTTTTCTCATGAGTGAACTATTTTTTAAGCTTCGTTCTGGATTCCCGCTGAAAATCCGCGGGAATGACAATTCACTTGCGCTGTAAGATCTCCCACAATCATCGCTCCTCCCCCGCCATAGAGATTGGCGAGCAGGCCCGCCAAATGTCAGACATCGCTGTGACTCACGCCAACCTCGCCGCATCTTGCAAAGACATTGACTTTTGCACTCGAAATCTTTATTATGATCGCAGATGCAGCCAAGAAAAAGTACGTTTGAAAAATTGGCCGACACGTTAATACGTCTCGGCGAAGCGTCTATCATATAGGTGGAACAGCCACCATTTTCGTTGAACAGTTCCCTCTGTGGCAAAGCGTCCTTGCGATTGTTGGCGGTATAACAATGGTAATGGCCGGCTTATACATCAACAATATTTCCGAAGTGAAAGGAATCTGAAAATGCAAGAATACGGCTTTGTTATAGCCATTGGACTGGTGCTGCTTTTTGCGCTTGCCAGCGTCATCTTCGTTAAGCGCTACACAAAAGAAAAGAAAACTTAGTCCTAAACTCTGCAAGGGAGTTCAGCGAAGGGTTGCGCGATGACACTCCCGATCGCTCGGTCGCTCTCCCTCGGGAGTTCCCTCCCGCTCTCCTCCCGACAACTCCCTCGGAGAATGGCGTGGCGGGGGTGGCTCTGTACGTCGCCATCATGTTCGCTGCGTTGTATCTCAAAAAAGGAGAAACGTAAGTGGAAGCTACTTTGATTCTAATTCCGCGTTTGGCGGATCGGAAATCCAGAGGTTCATGTGAAACCATTTGGTTTCGTGCCACACAGCCTCCTTGAGGCTATCGTACAGAATCCCGTTTCCCACACGGTGACTTCAATTGACCTCTCCCGAAGGGATTCGGAAGAAGGACTCGGGCTTAAAGTTGGAGTTCAGAGTGTTGAAATGGCTCCCCAACACTGCGGCAAATGTATCGGTAAAGTTGGAAAGAGTCAACAACGGGAGTATTGGATATCACACCCTTCGACTCGCTAAAAAGCGCTCGCTCAGGGTGACCCCTTCGACCCCGTTGCAAAGCACGGGACAGGCAAACTCAAGGTGACCTCGATATCGCGCGTCATCCTGAGCGACTGATCCCGCCGTTTTTTGGCGGGAGAAGGAGTCGAAGGGATGCAATGCGTATGTGACCCGTGCGCCTAGACTCCTTCATCTCGCTAAGAAACGCTCGCTTAGGGTGACTGTGCGTTCTCTTGCTCCCAAACTCCGTTTGGGAACATTGCTCTCGAAGCTCCGCTTCCGCGTTATTCCCAACGAGACGTTTGGAATGAGAAGCTTCCCAACGAGACGTTTGGAATGAGAAGCCCTCTCTTGAGTCACACCGGCGAAGGCGGTGTCCAGAAATCACCGCTCAATGGCCTTTTCCTGAATTCCGACTTTCGTCGGAATGACTATTACTCCTTGCGTCACACCGTCGAAAGACGGGGTCCAGATCAAGCGGCTGTGTTTCTGGATTCCCTGCCTGCAGCAGGCAGGCGTGGAGAGGCATAACGGAATGACAAGACATTAGGCCAACTCCTTCCTCAAAAACTCCCCCGTGTGAGATTGCTTCATCCCCGCCACTTCCTCCGGCGTTCCTTCGGCAATGATCTCTCCCCCTTGGTCTCCACCGTCGGGACCGAGATCAATCACCCAATCGGCTGTCTTGATGACATCGAGATTGTGCTCGATGACGATGACGGTATTCCCCTTGTCAACAAGCTTGTTCAGAACGGACAAGAGCATCTTGATGTCGTCGAAGTGTAGTCCGGTGGTCGGATCGTCCAGAATATACAGTGTCTTCCCTGTTCCGATCTTGGAAAGCTCGGTCGAGAGC
>JANONN010000276.1:0-2885 GCA_031420835.1 Ignavibacteriales bacterium
GAGATTACGTTGAAAAATAGGTCAAAATATAGCCAATAGTACGGTATGCCGTGCCTGCGGCAGGCAGGCAAAAAGCTCCGATAGGAGCGACATATTTGTAGCAAGCACAATAGCGAAACAATTTAAACCCCGTAGGGGTGATATAGCCGTAATTTTCCATTTCTGCGTAACATCAGGACAAATATTCAAACCATCACGAAGGGTCTTGACCGATGACAAATGAAAGAGTGAAAGAAATCCAGGAAGTGTTGCAGACAGAGAAGCTTGATGGCTGGTTGTTCTACAACTTTCGTGGGTCGAATCCTCTGGCAACGCGCATTCTCGACCTGTCGACGCACTTACATCAGTCGAGAAGATACTTCTACTTCATCCCTGCTACCGGCGAACCTCGCAAGCTTGTGCATAACATCGAGCAGTGGAATCTCGACTCCCTTCCCGGCGAGAAACAGGTTTATTTGAGCTGGCGCTCGTTGGAAGAGGGGCTTGGCCGGATGCTCAAGGGGGTGAAGAAGGTCGCAATGGAGTATTCGGCACGCAATGCGATTCCTTATAATTCCATTGTTGACGCAGGCACGATCGAGTTAGTTCGAAGTACGGGTGTTGAAGTGGTATCCTCCGCGAATCTCGTGGCGCGATTTGAAGCGTGCTGGGACGATGAACAGGCACAGGACAATTTCGAGGTAGCAAAACACCTGCGGGAGATTGTAGATCTCACGTTTGGTCTCATGAAGCAGCGGATACTTTCGAATATTGCCATAACTGAGTACGATGTGCAGCAATTTATAAAAACTGAATTTGGAAAGCGCGGACTCATTACCGACAACGATCCAAACTGCTCCGTGAATGCAAACAGCGCGAACCCACACTACGAGCCGACGAAGGAAATCAACTCGCCGCTGAAGAAGGGGGACTTTGTGTTGATCGACCTATGGGCAAAGAAAAACAAGCCACGTTCGGTGTTCGCGGATATTACTTGGACCGGGTTCATTGGTGAATCTGTACCGGAGGAGTACTCGAAAAATTTTGAAGTTGTCAAAGGGGGGCGTGATGCGGCGCTCCGCTTCGTTCAGGATGCGTTTAAGAGTGGGCGTGAGATTTGCGGTTACCAAGTGGATGATGCAGCCCGTTCGTTCATCGAGGGGAAGGGATACGGAGAATACTTCGTTCACCGAACCGGGCACTCGATTGGAGAAGAGATCCACGGCAACGGCGCCAATATGGATAATCTTGAGACACGCGATGAACGAAAGGTTCTTCCACGATCCTCGTTCTCGATCGAGCCGGGGATTTATTTGCCGGGGAGATTTGGCATTCGTTCTGAAATTGATGTATTCATTTCCGCCGAGGGGAAAGTCATCGTCACGGGTCTGCCGATGCAGGAGAAGGTATTGGCGGTGTTGGGATAAATTGTTGAGGGGAAAAATGATCCATCCTAATGAATTCTTTGAGGAACCGCGCTCTTGGTCGATCCTCAAACTAAGAATACTTGAGGGATACCTTTCCCAGTACTTCCCGAAGGTCAATCAGTACTTCGGATTGCCGGCTGTTGTGGCTGATTTGTTTGCTGGAAAGGGAAGGTTTGACAATGGTGATGCTGGCTCGCCTATTATCATAGCTCGACAAGCGAAGCTTTACCGAGATAAGTTGGGCATTAACAACAAAGTGATCTTAGCAGAATCTGTTCCGGACGTAAGACGTGAGCTAATTCACAATGTGCAAGAGTACATTCAAGCCGGAGTCGTGGAGGTGGTTGAAGGAGAAGCAGCTGAAGTGGGCCACGAGCTGCTTCGGGTTATCAGTCCTGGTGTCCCGCTATTTGTTTTTCTCGATCCCTTCGGAGTAAAGGGGCTCTCGATGAGCCTCTTGCTGAAGTTATTCGAGAGAGCAAGAGCAGAAAGTACAGAGGTCTTGATAAATTTCAATCACCGAGCGATTTCAAGACATCTCAAAATCTAGTTGCTTTCGAAATAATGAATGACGTGATGAAACGCGCAGTGGATGGCTTCTTGAACGAATTGGTGGAGAAAGCAAACGTGGGGACCTTGTTTGAGGGAACCGCCGCGACTTCATTCCTTCCTGATCGGTTCCAGTCGAACTTTGAGCGGCTAAAGGAATTAATATTTCAAGAATGCATAATACTTTCAAAAACATCTAATCTCCTAAAGAACCATGAGGGTATTGTATTAACAAGACCCCAAATAAGAGCTCGGCTGATCGCCCGGCAATTTGCTAGATTCACTTCCAGTGATTATAATGAAGCAATAAAGATGCTGCTTCGTGATGGAAAGCTCGTCTCAGAGACTGAAAGAATGGCAATTTCCGATTCTGTTCGAATCAAAGTTATCAACTGATGAGATGGAGGACTTTTGTGGCCCAGAACTCTCGTATCGAGTGGACCGAAGCAACTTGGAATCCTGTAACAGGTTGCAGCAAGATTAGCCCCGGTTGCAAGCACTGCTATGCAGAGCGCATGGCGGAGAGGCTTCAAGCGATGGGTTCATACCGTTATCGAAATGGTTTCAAGGTGACCCTTCAGGAGGACCTTATCGATCTTCCGTTGAAGTGGAAACGACCCAGAGTTATCTTCGTAAACTCCATGAGCGATCTATTTCATGAGGATATTCCAGATGATTTCATAATGAGAGTGTTCGAAACAATGGAGAAGGCACACTGGCACACATTCCAAGTGTTGACGAAGCGGGTAGAAAGGGTCGCGCAGTTATCTCATTCTCTGCGTTGGCCGAAGAACATTTGGATGGGTGTGAGTGTCGAGAATCAAGACTACACGTGGAGGGTGGCTGAACTCAAGAAAGTCCCTGCCGCCGTGCGATTCCTTTCGGTTGAGCCGCTTTTGGGGCCTATCAGGAAATTGCCTTTGTCGGGAA
>JANONN010000277.1:0-2350 GCA_031420835.1 Ignavibacteriales bacterium
TCCCCCCTTTCACAACGGGGGGACAACAGGGGGGTTCAAATCCGAATCGTCGTTCTCAATTTCGAACTCTCTTTCTTTGTACGGGAACTTGTGGCAATTCGTCCGGCGAGCTTTTCCATCGTTTCAATGATAGTGCTACAAACGCCATCGAGGTTTTCATACACATCAGTGTTCGTAAAACGAAGAAAAGTGATGCCGAAGGCTTCAATGAACTGTTGACGTTCTCGATCATACTCTTCAGCGCCAGCAACATAATGCGTATCACCATCCACTTCAATTGCAAGTCTCAACTTGGGGCAATAGAAATCGAGATCATAACGCATGACGCCATATTGACGCAAGAACCGATATCCAAGCATCTTCCTATTCTTGAGTTGAAGCCAAAGCAACACCTCCGCCTTCGTCATGTTCTTCCGAAGATGACGACGTTTCTTCTTCCCTTCTTTCCTGTTGAAGATTTGTGTCATGATATTCTCGAACCCCCGTCCTTGGACATGCTAACCTTGTCAAGGGTTACTCGGTTAAGTCCTTGAGAACCTTGACAAGGTTCAGTGTCCCTTCCAGCCGGGACCGCGAACGACGCGCCCGGGTTTCGCCCCGGTGTGCTCGCCATCCTTCAAGACTTGAACGCCATTCACAAACACATGCAACACTCCGGTGGAATACTGGTGCGGCTTATCGAACGTCGCATGATCTTGAACTGTCGCTGGATCGAAAACAACAACATCTGCAAAGAATCCAGGGACGAGTCTGCCTCGTTTCTTCAGCTTGAGATTTGTTGCCGGGAGCGATGTGAGCTTGCGAACGGCATCTTCAAGCGTAATCACTTTTTCATCGCGAGCGTACTTTCCCAGAACGCGTGCAAATGTTCCGTAGGCGCGTGGGTGTGGATTCGATTTCAGAAACACTCCCTCCGGTGCAAGCGATTCTGCATCGGAGTCGAAACTGATCCACGGCAGAGCAATCTGCTTCTTAATGTTCTCTTCCGACATCAAGAAGTACACTGTCCCCACACGGCTATCATCATCAATCACAAGATCCATCGCCGTTTCTTCCGGGGATTTGCCGCGCATCCCTGCTACGTCGGAGAGCTTTTTGCCTGTGAGATACTTCAGCGAGTCTTGCTTGAATCCCACCAGCAACATGTTGTCGGGTGATCCAGCGGCAAGCATGAGGTTCTCCCATTTATCGGTCGGTGTTCGCATTTCCTTCAAAACACGCGAGCGAAGCTTTGCATCTTTGAGTCGCTCAACCCATTTCTTATGTCCGCCCTCTTGAACCCACGGAGGCATGGATGCGTCGAGTCCCGTTGCGCCGGCAGGATATGTGTACATATCAGCGGTAATGTGAAGTCCCGAAGCACGCGCCGCTTCCACTTTCTTGATCACCTCGTCCATCTTCGGCCAGTTGGATTTTCCGGCAGCTTTCAAATGGTAGATTTCAGCCGGGATGTTCGCTTCCTTGGCGATGGCGAGGAGTTCATCCACAGCTTCGAGCAACCTATTTCCTTCGCTTCTCATGTGCGAGATATACATGCCGCCGTATTCACTCGCGACCTTGCACAATGCGATCAGCTCATCTGTTTTTGCATAAAACGCAGGAGCATAGATGAGTGATGAACCAACACCGAGGGCGCCTTCTTCCATGGCTTGACGGACCAGTGAGCGCATCCGGTCGAGTTCCTCACCCGACGGCGGACGATTCTCATATCCAAGCTCATGAATCCGAACCGTCGTCGCACCGACAAAGGAAGCGATGTTCGTGGAGATTCCCTTTCGTTCGAGATACTCAAGATATTCGCCCAGCGTTGTCCATTCGATGTTGAACTTGATGTCTCCTTGTTGCTCGACGGCATCCTTCTTCATCTTCTCGTTGAGCGGTCCCATAGACCATCCTTCGCCGAACACTTCAAGCGTCACGCCCTGCCGAATGTCGCTTTGCGAGCGTCCATCTTCGATCAAAGATTCCGTTGCCCAACTCAACATGTTGATAAAACCGGGAGCAACTGCTTTTCCTGTGGCATCAATCTCTACTGTGGCGCGCAGACCACGTGCAGATCCGACCATTACGATCGAGTCTCCCTTGATGACAACGTCACCGATAACAGGAGTCGAACCGCTCCCGTCGTAGATAGTGCCGTTGCGGATGATGATGTCATAATCAGGCGGTGAACAGGAAACAAGGAAGAGAAGAACGAGCAACATGAGAGGAGAAAAGAGTCGCATAAGGAAGCTCCTTCAAACAGCAGGCGGGAACCTTGTCAAGGGTTACTTAAGAACTGATGTTACGCACAGGAAGACTTCGTCGTGAGCGCTCAGTCGAACGATATGTAGCCCTTTCAGGGCAAGAT
>JANONN010000278.1:0-4156 GCA_031420835.1 Ignavibacteriales bacterium
AGTAATGATCTTCAAGAATATGTTTCTCATGCTTCTCATTTGATCCTCTGTTTTATCTGCCCACTAACTGAGCCTAAAAATGGCGCACAACTAGTGGATTAATGCACTTCAAAGGTTCGTATATCCTGCCAACTGCGGTGGATAGGCGAACCAAACGTGCGTATATCTAGTTTTTGGACTTCGCTTTCCATTCGGTCCGCTAATCGTAATATTGTCCAACGGACTTCGAATCGTCCCAACTTCCGGAGTCTGCGCCTCACGCTCGCAGCAGCTGTGAGAATCCCTTCGCCGATCTCAACTCCGGGAAATCGTTTTTGATGTTCTTCTTGAGTTGGGGATCAAGCTCCAGCGCACGGCGAAGCGAGGCAACGGCCTCTGAAGATCTTTCAAGCGAAGCAAGCGCTTTTGCCCGACTGTAGTGTGCCAACGAAAAGTCAGATGCAAGAAGAATGGACTGATTGAGCGCCTCGAGTCCATCATTCCATTTGCGCATTTCGCACAATGTATCACCGTAGTCGAACCAGGCCTCGGCATTCTTCGGGTCGAGTTCCAGAAGTATCGTGTAGCTATTCACACAGTCATCGAGTTTTCCAAGATTATACTCGGCATCGGCCCGCGCGTACCAAAGCTCTGGATATTTGTCGTAGATCGAGAGAGCCTTTTGGAAGTCGGCGAGCGCGAGTTTCGGCTGCTCGAGTGCATCGTAACAACATCCCCTTCCGAAATAAGACTCGTAATGGTTATCATCATACTTGGTTGCCGTCGTGAAGCAGTTGATCGCTTCTTTGTAGAGGCCAAGTTCCTCGTAAGCATTTCCCATGTTATGCCAAGCAGGGACATCCTCAGGTTCGTGTTTGATGGTAATCTTGAAACAGTCAAGGGCCTCATACAGACGTCCCATGTTGGCAAATGCATTCCCTTTGTTGAACCAAGCGGACGGAAAATCGTCCCGAATTGCTAACGCCATGTCGTAGCTCTCCAACGCTTCTGCGTACCGTGCCGCTCTGTTTAACACGATTCCACGGTTGTACCATGCGTTGTAGTTGTAGGGGTCTCTGTTTAGGTGTTCGTCATAACAGCGGATCGACTCCTCGAGGTTGTCGAGAATGTCGTAACAATACCCAAGCTCATACCACGCTTCGGGATTGTCCGGATTTGAACGAAGAAGGGCACTAAAGATAGAAACGGCGTTCTCGAAATCTTCCAACTTCTCAAGCGTCACTCCCTTGTGAAAGAGAGCGTCTTCGTTGTTCGGGTCACGCTCAAGCGCGGATTGGAAAGAGTGAAGCGCCCCCTGAACATCATTCATGTTGTCTAACGTAATTCCGCGATTTACGAAGATTTCAGAATCGGTTGGGTTGAGACTGAGCGCCTTGTCGTAACATCGCAAGGCTTCGTCATACTTGAAGAGGTTATTGAGGATCATCCCTTTCCGTTGCCATGCCTCAGCACTGAAGGGTTCAAAGGAGAGGAGACGCTCGACAAAATGGAGGGCTTCTTCAAACTGCTCGTGCTCGAAGTAAAACTGAATGATCTCTTCCAACGCTTCGGTGTTGTTGATGTCCTTATCGCCATTCCGCAACTGCTCACGGAAGCGTTTCAGGTCATCGTCGGAGTAGTTGTTCCGTCGCGGCTGGTGTTCATCATCATCGTAGCTGTCGAATCTCGGCATGCAGGATTGATCCTCCACGTTTTGAGATAGATTGCAGCAAGTTTTTGCTCCTGTCAATTAAGCGAAAATGAAAACTGAAGTCAAGTAACGAGTGAAGCGGCGCTCACAAGTTTCGATTCTGAACAGAAGCAAATACGTTTCAAATTGATTTTGCGCCGATTGGTCAGTATATTAAACCCTCAAAGTTGATTCAATGATCGCCCAAAACATCGAAAACGTTCGAAAAAGGATTGAGGAGGTATGCCTTCGGTGCGGGAGAAAACCTGAAGAGATTACCCTTGTCGCGGTTTCTAAGACATTTGGGATAGAAAAAGTGAAAGAAGCCGTCGAAGCGGGAGTCTTGGATTTGGGCGAGAACTACGTTCAGGAATTGACCGAGAAAAAAGGGGGGCTTGGTGACCCGAACATCCGATGGCATTTTATTGGCCATCTTCAGACAAACAAAGTGAAGTATATCGCCGAATATGTTCATTTGATCCATACTGTTGACAGCGAGCGGCTGGGAAATGAGCTTCAGAAAAGGGGAACCAAAGCTGGCAGGACGCTTAACGCATTAGTCGAAGTCCACACGACCGATGAAGCGACGAAATACGGCGTCTCGCCAGAAAAGACCGTTGAGCTTGTGAAGAAGTTGTCGAAGTTTGATCGGCTGAAGATTCTCGGATTGATGACGATGGGTCCTTTTGCTGACGATCCAAACGATTCCAGACCGTCGTTTCAGCAACTGGCTTATTTGAAAATGCACATCGAGAAAGAGGCGATTGACAATATCCAAATGAAGCATCTCTCTATGGGCATGACTCACGATTTCGAAGTTGCGATCGAGGAAGGGGCAACCATTGTCAGAATCGGAACCTCTATTTTTGGAGAACGGAAATCAACGCACGAAGATGTCCATTGATGTCATCTCAATCCATCAAAAGGTGAGACCATGAAGATTACCCCGTTGGAAATCAAGCGCCAACAGTTCAAGAAAGTCATGCGAGGATATGACACGGTAGAAGTGGACACGTTTCTTGACATGGTCTCAAACGATCTTGAGGATGTCATTCGCCGAAACAAAGAAATGAGTGACAGAGCGATTGAACTGGAGACGCAACTCCGTGACTACAAGAACATGGAGAAAATGCTCCAGCAAACGCTTATGCAGGCTCAGGAAGCGAGCGGGAAGTCCAGCGAAAACTCCCGCAAAGAAGCGCAATTGATCATTCAAGAGTCTGAGCTGAAGGCGTCCCAGATCATTGAAAAGGCTCGTGCCGATTTCTCAAAGATCAAGGAAGAAACGTCGAGCCTAAAAGCTCGTAAGGAGAGCATCTTAAGCCGACTCAAAGTACTCTTGACCTCTGAGATCGAGCTCATTCGCGCCCTTGAGATAGATGAAGACGCAACCGGCAAGCACGACCGTTCACTTGGCACGGGCAAAGAACAGATTGAGATTGATGAGATATTGAAGAAGCTGTAGACAAGAGAAGAGCTTTGAAGATTGAGCCATTGTATCATTGAGCCATTTTGACATTGAAAAGCTTTCTAATCGCTCAATGGATAAATGGGATAAATGGGATAAATGGGATAAATGACCAAATGATAAAATCCTAATGAGCGAGCTGCGCAAACAAATCGAGCAGTCTGTCAACGTGATCCGGACGAAAACGAAATCCGAGCCGACGATCGGTATCATTCTCGGCACGGGTCTTGGCGCGCTTGCGAAAGAGATCAAAGTTGACACCGAGATCGATTATTCAACCATTCCGCATTTTGCCACGTCCACTGTCGAGTCGCACAAGGGGAAGTTGCTCTTTGGAGTGTTGGGTGAGAAGAGCGTCGTTGCTATGCAGGGAAGGTTCCATTACTATGAAGGCTATACGATGCAGCAGATTACATTCCCGGTGCGTGTGATGAAGTTTCTGGGAGTGCGTTCTCTTCTTATTTCGAATGCAGCCGGCGCTCTGAATCCGATGTTCCAAAAGGGTGACGTGATGGTCATTTCCGATCACATCAATTTGATCGGCGACAATCCACTTATTGGCCCGAATGATGATTCGATGGGTCCACGTTTTCCAGACATGTCAGAGCCGTACAGCAAAGAGTTGATCGCTTTAGCCGAGCAGTGTGGGCTCGATCTGAAGATCAAGTTACAAAAGGGGGTCTATGCCGCGCTCACGGGACCAAACTTGGAAACGCGTGCTGAATACCGTTTCCTTCAGACGATTGGAGCGGACGCGGTGGGGATGTCTACCATTCCGGAAGTCATCGTCGCCGTGCACATGGCTATGAAGGTTCTCGGCTTTTCGATTCTGACAGATGAGTGTTTCCCCGATACGCTGAAGCCTGTGACATTGGAAGAAGTGATCGAAGTGGCAAATAAAGCCGAACCAAGAATGACAGCCGTGATGAAGGAAGTTGTAAGAAGGATGGGGGGTTGACAATTTCCGATTGACGATTGACGAATTTCGTGCATGAGTTCTACAAGGAAGTGCAACACTC
>JANONN010000279.1:0-3476 GCA_031420835.1 Ignavibacteriales bacterium
TGTATCGAAATTCGTTCATCGTAAAGCGGAACGGGAGAGAGAATCAGCTACATGAACTTGATCCGAAAAGACGTCCTCTCCCTCGACACTATCAAGGAGCCGGTAGAAGCGGAGCTAAAAACCTTCAATCGCTACTTCCGCGAAGCAATGCAATCGAAGATCGTTCTCCTCGATCTGATTGCCCGGTACATCGTTAAACAAAAAGGGAAGCGACTCCGGCCAATCCTTGTGCTGCTCAGCGCCAAATTATGCGGCACAATCAACGAGCGCACCTACCGAGGCGCAACGCTCGTTGAGCTACTTCACACCGCGACGCTCGTCCACGACGATGTTGTCGATGATGCGGAAACGAGAAGGGGCCTGGCTTCGATCAATGCGGTGTGGAAGAATAAGGTGGCAGTACTGATGGGAGATTATCTTCTTTCTCGTGGACTTCTCCTTTCGCTCGAACAGAACGACTACTTCTTCCTTCATTCAACATCACGGGCGGTCAAACGGATGAGTGAGGGGGAGTTGCTACAGATCCAGAAGAGTCGTCAGCTAAATATTGATGAAGAGACTTATTTGCGAGTGATTAGTGATAAGACGGCGTCACTCTTTGCAACCTGCACGGAAATCGGGGCTGCGAGCACAACGGAGAATCAGCACCATCGTGAATCCATGGCGGCCTATGGAGAGAATGTCGGAATGGCGTTTCAGATACGAGATGATTTACTAGACTACCACGGCAGACGGAACATCATCGGTAAACCTACAGGCATTGACCTGAAAGAGAAAAAGCTGACGCTCCCCCTCATTTATGCGCTAAGACACGGTTCGCGTAAAGACGCCAAGCAGGTGTTGAAGTTCATCAAGGGAGGAACGAAGAACAAAGAGATAGACTGGGTACTTGATTTCGTCAATGCAAACGGTGGGATCGATTACGCAACTTCAAAAGCAGAAGAGTACGCCTCCCTCGCACGCCAAAACCTTACGCCCTTCCTCGACTCACCGGCAAAAGAAGCGCTTCTTCAGTTTGTGGACTTTGTGATGGAGAGAAGTGGTTGAGAGACCGGAGACCACACGACTTCGACGAGCTCAGTCGAGTCGAAAAGCTACAAGGGAGTTGCCTGCCCGTTCGACTGAGCGGCTCGACTGAGCGACGCGACTGAACTCGTCGAAGTCTCGTCGAAGTCTCACGACGAAGCCCGCTGTTGTTGACGGGGTCGGGCGGGCTGCGCGAGAGAACTCCCGGATTACCATTGCAGCCCAAAATTTGTTCAGTTGAACGACCACAATAACTCCTTTGCAAAAAAGCGAGTGGCCTGCCCGCCAATCTTAATGGCGGGTCGTTGTTTGGCGTGTTATGCGCAGCGGCGGTGGTTTCAGGTCAATCGCACAAATTCCTCAACTGTCAACCCCGCTTGATGAATAATCGCTCGTAGCGTTCCCCGATCTAACTCCTTATGGTCGGGTACGACCAACTGAGCAAATGGTCTATCTCTTCTGAGAAATAATGTGACTGCCGTATTGTCTCTTTTGCATAAATCCTACCTTCGAAAGGGCTTTCACGCACTCCCGACCAGAAATCCGTGGAAGAGAGCTCATACCGCAATGAGGATGGTTTCAAACTTCTCAGGCGGAACGGGAAGTTTATCTTCTTCCAGGACGGAAACGTAACCCTCGATTGCTTCCCGAATATTGGCAATGGCTTCTTCCTTCGTCTTTCCCTGGCTTATGCAACCAGGAAGGCTCGGGCATTCAGCCACCCAGTAGCCATCCTCCCCTGGATAAATAACGACCTGTCTCATTGGTTTCTCCTACTTTCTCCCAATGTACCTTTCTTTCGGATTTGTTGCCACCGCCGTTGCGCATAACGATTTCGAGTAAGCACGCCGTCCCGCACATCCATAATTCTATAAATGATGTGCGGGGTGGAGCGAATACAACTATCCGCTTCAAAAAGAAGGAGCGTCGTAATGCCTGCTGTTAGCTGCCGCCGCTTGTTGACCGACTGTGACAGTCTATTGAGGCGAATCATCTGCGTCTAAATCGTGATTTCTACCTTCTGGTATTGAACGTACTTCCATCCGAGGTAGTTACTGATGAATCCGGTTACCCATAACAGAACGGCGAACAGAAGTGCTGCGCTTGTATTTCCAATTGACGAAGAGATGGGTTTGAAGAACACTCCGAAAAGAATAATCAGAATGACCAGTGGCAGCAAGACTGACCAAAAAGTCCGACCTAGTGTGCCAGCACGCAGAAGGCTGTGGCAATTCTGGCATTTCAGATGACCTTTGAGTGCACCACTGATACCTGCCCCTCGGGTAATTGAAAGGTTGTATTTCCAGTATGATATTGGCTGCTGGCTGCATGATGGACAAGTCATATGTGGCTCCTTAATGATGTACGAAGAAATCGATATGTCGCAAGCGGTGGCAGCTAACTAGTGGATAACCGCAATCATTGCGTTTATTATGCTGTGTAGGGTGGATATCCGAAAGGTTGCGTTTATTTGTTGCGTGTAATCTTTTTGTGGCCGATGATCTGATCCAATGGATTCGTAGTGGTGAATAGGCAAAACACCACAAATGCGAAGCATCCTTCGGAGAGGAATCCCAGCCCGACCGATGGCTGGCGGGCGCCACAGCGGACAGGTCGGAAAATGTTTTTCATCTGTTTCTCCTTATTTTTCCTTTTTCTAGAGATCTGGTCGAAAAGTCGCACACTCGGCGGTCACGGACCACTCCGTGGCCGAAATAAATTGAGATCATGGCTCGTGGCACGGTATGGACCGTGCCACCCGTGTGAGGACTGGGTTTTCGGCCAGCCTTTTAGGGCCTTTTGAACACGTCGTCCTTGACACCGGAGTTGATCTTGACGCTGCTTATCGTGGTCTGAGATTGTTTTTTCCCGTCGGCATATGTCTCCACTTTAAAGGGAATTTTTACGCCGTCCACATCCCGATAGTCAGAAAGGAGTTCTTCCAGGTCGGCAGGGCCCTGCATGGTCCGGCCACGGGAGACGCGTTTGACCACGATGGAATTCTGCGGGTCGATGTACACCCTCACCGCTTGACTCGTCTGCTTATGCCGAACGATGACGACCTGAACAGGTTTATCGTTCAGTTTGTCGTCTTTGAAAAACTGGACGGTGTAATCGGGGCTGTCGATTCCTTTCAGCAAAACGTACGTGTTGAGGGTCATCGACTTTACAAGCTCCTCTTTTTGCGAAGCGGGAAGGTCTTGCGTTCCCATCGGCGATTTCATCCACCCGTTCGTGCCGTCGAACCCGCTCGTCATTTCCCCCATTGCCATTTTCATGCTCTGAGCCATTTTGTTGGGAGACACCCACGTCATCTGCGTCTCCATCGCCATCTCGCCCATTGGCGTGGTCATCGTCATCTGAGCACTCTGTATAATGTCCTTTATGCCCAGCACTTTCTCGCCGCCCATCGCTGCAAGCGCCTTTTTCATTATTTCCTTGCCTTTGCC
>JANONN010000280.1:0-14940 GCA_031420835.1 Ignavibacteriales bacterium
AATCCGATGCCCCCACCAAATCTGTCGCGAGATGCACCAATCACGGATGTTGTTCATCCAATGTTCATACACCTTAACCCACCGCTCGGGATGGAACTTGATCTTCCCCTCGTGAACAACCTTCAAAGCTGGCTTCGTCAACGCTTTCATCCGAACAAACCATTGGTCGGAAAGATACGGCTCGATCACCGTGTGGCAGCGGTAGCACTTTCCGACATTGTGCGTGTGCGGCTCCACTTTCACAAGAAAGCCTTGCTGCTCAAGATCCTTCACGAGTTTCTTTCGAGCATCGAAGCGGTCAAGCCCTTCGTATTGTTTCGGAACAGACTCATTGAGTGTAGCGTCCTCGTTCAGAATATTTACTTTTTCAAGATTGTGCCGCTGTCCCATAAGGAAGTCGTTCGGATCATGCGCGGGAGTAACTTTTACCATGCCGGTCCCAAATGTGGAGTCAACGTATTCATCCGCGATAATGGGGAGCCGGCGACCAACGATGGGGAGGATAGCCGTCCTGCCAACGAGTTTTTGATACCGCTCATCTTTCGGATTGACGGCGATGGCCGTGTCGCCTAACATTGTCTCCGGTCGTGTGGTGGCAACGACGGCGTACTCATGTGTCCCTTCAATCTTATAGCGGATGTGGTACAACTGTCCGTTCGTTTCGAAATGCTCCACTTCGTCATCGCTCAATGCCGTGCGGTGGAACGGGCACCAGTTAACGATGTACTTGCCGCGGTAGATCAGTCCTTTGTCGAACATGCTAACAAAGACTTCCTTCACTGCGTTGGAGAGCCCCTCATCCATCGTGAATCGCTCACGCTCCCAATCGCAGGACGCGCCAAGTTTGCGGAGCTGCTTGATGATCGTGCCGCCATATTCTTCTTTCCATTGCCATACGCGCTCGACGAACTTCTCACGACCCAACTCGTGGCGGTTCGTTCCTTCTTTGGCGAGCGCCTTCTCTACGGCGTTCTGCGTGGCGATTCCTGCGTGATCGGTTCCCGGTATCCAGCACGCTTCATATCCTTGCATGCGCTTCCAGCGAATCAGGATATCCTGAATCGTGTTGTTCAGGACGTGACCCATGGTGAGGCTGCCTGTAACATTCGGCGGTGGAATCACAATGGTGTACGGTTTCTTGGAGGGATCAACCTTCGCATGGAAGAGTCCAGTGGATTCCCAATGCCGGTACCACTTTTCTTCAGTCTCTCGAGGATTGTAGGTTTTAGGAAGCTCGTGCATGAATTCTTTGCGTGAGATGTTGTTTCTCGCCGCATCCCGCGTTGGTGCGGCAACTCCGGCGTGTGTTTGCTTTCTTCAATAAACAAAAGGGTAGCCGGATCAGCTACCCGTCAGAAAACTCAGTTGAAATAAACAGAATTTAGGTGTGGAATGCAATGGTCTTGGCAAACCTTGCGAGATTCTCCCCGCTGGCCCTTGACTCTTCGCAAGGTTAATCTGTGCGAACGGATTTCTGCGCCACGGACTTGTTACCTACTTGGTCACAAGCTTCCACTGTTACGAAATGCAACCCAGCAGGAAGTCTGACAGGCTCATCAAAGGTTACGCGCCGAAATGAAAAAGCCCATCGACACGCCGATGGGCTTTTGCCATACTTGTGCTGTTCAGTTCCTAATTGGAGTCTTTCTTCCCGTCTTTATCTCGGTCTTTGAACACCCGAATCGAGGCGCGAAGGTTGCTGGAGATGTTATTCTCATTGGTCGGGTCTGTTGGGTCGAGCAGCGTTGCGCCGGACCTAAACCAGTCGGCCGAGCTAATCAGCAACGTGACATTCACGCTTGTCGAGCCCTGGCCCACGCCGAGCTCCGGCGAGAGGTCAATCTTCTGCTTTGCGCTTACGCGCGACTTAAAGGTAAACGTCTGCGCCACCGCCCCTGTCTTATACACCGTGCCATTGATGATGATACTGTACCGGTCTCCCGTGATGAACTCCTGGAACTGTGCGCGATCGGCAGCCGGCAAAGCGTTCACCTCAGCACTGTCGATTCTGTGCACATCGAATTCAATGCGCCGGTAGGTTCCAAATGGGACGCTGGCCACCGAAACATCCTGTATGCTGCCGTTCAAATTCAGCTCCTGCACGAACGGGGCTGATCGGAAATTCGCGCTGTCGGCCTGGGTCTTGAATTTGATGTCGCGCAGCAAGAACCGTGCTCTCGAGATCCGAATGGAATCCACCGCTACAGCGCCTTCAACGGCATACCCTTGGTAAACGGAGAGAGCCGGAGCGGAGGAGCTGGAATACTGGGATGTCATTGAGATCTGCCCCGTGCTGCTGGGCTCAGTGGATTTCTCACAGCCTGTGGCCGCGAGTCCAAGAAGGACAGGAAGGACAAGAAATGAGACTTTGTACTTGAGAAGCGTGCCGCTTGTGAATGCTGTTGCAATTTTCATCGGTTTATCCTCCTGAAAGATGAGTGAGAGTAATACGTTGTACACAAGTAAGTCTTTCCATTGAAAATACCAAATGCCTTGTTCAAAGTTGGTGCGTTCCATCACGGAAGAGCCTGATAGCCTGAGAATAGGTGTTGAATACAGTCTGAAGAAATCTCGAAATCGACCCACCTTCCTCCTGTCGGAGCGCAAAATGGTAATGATTGGGCATCAGACAGTAGGCAACAATTGTTCTCTGGCCACGCATTTCTCAGTGGAACTCTGTGCCATCTCAGTGTCTCTCTGTGCAACAGCTTCAAAAGAAAAATAGCACAGAGTTACACGGAGAACTCACACCAGCCCGCAACGCCATCCTGCTACGCTGTCTGGCAGGCAGTCTGGCAGGGAGAGGCACAGAGGAAGCCCACCTGCTACTGCACCCGAAAACTATTCTGGGCGAACGATTTATTCCCGATCTTGTCCAAGACTTCGACGGTGATCTGATGAAGTCCGGAAGGAAGGTTGACTGGTTCGTCAAAGGTGACGCGGCGGTTGTACGGATCGTATTCGGTAATGATGAACTGATCGTTCAACAGGACACGAAGGCTTTCGGAGTCAACACCGGAGAGATTATCGTGCAATCGAAAACGGAGAGAAAGTCGTTTGCCGGAATATCGTGCGTTGATGTCAGAGATTATCGGGCCGAAGACATCGGTCAGCACTGCAAAGTCGCCGAGAAACCGCGTAACACGAGCCGTCAGCACATACGGATTGTCAGGATCGGATGGTTTCAACAAATCCCAGCTTCCGTCGAAGTTACCGTAGAGTCCCGACTTCCCCTGAATACCTGCTGTTGCGGGCCGATACTCGATCGTCGCGCCACGGTTGAGGAGAATCTCTTTCGGGTAAACGGAATATCCGAAGTCGTTCTTCTCGACCCTGCAGTACAAAGGTTGATAGACACCATTTCGTGGAAACGTAAGCGTAAACTCTCCTTCTCCGGCCAGAACAGTTCCGCCCGTAGATGGAGAGATGGGGAAAATCGAGAACTCGTTATGCGCCGTCACTGTTGTGCCGTTCACGTCCGCTTCGGCCTCAATACGTGCAATGCCACGCTCGAAGAGTGAGAGCGACACTGTCCCTACATACTTGTTAGCATCGAGTGAATTGAGGTCAATCAATACTCTTCGATCTCCGGTGGAAATCCAAACCGAGGGTCTCAGCGTCAGCGGCAGATGCGAAGTGACAACAATATAGAGGTAGTCTCTATAGAATTCTCTTGCGATGCTGAGCGACGTATTGCTCTTGCTGCTCGGATTTGCAAAATAGAATTGGGGATACGACTTCGAGCCATGCTCGGTTTCCGCAACAATCCTGTAGACATCTCCCCGGCGATCCAGAGGAATCTCAAATCCATCATCGGTAGAAGTGAGATTCGACGCGATCACTCTTTGAACGTTCCATTTGTTCGATCCTTGTCGTTTCGAGGCGATCGTTAGCGCATAAATGGCAGACTCAGCCGCCGGTGTAACATAGAGTTTTCGCTCCGCTTGCCTTAGTTCGAATTGTGGCGTGTGGCTCACAACGAACGACGCGCGGAGTTGGGATTGATTCCCTTTCATATCTCTTGCAACGATGCGAAGTTCATGAAAACCCTCACCGAGAACGCGCGTATCAATAATGCCCGTCCCCTCCGGACCACGATCATAGAACGGAAGCCGGTTTCCAAGATCAACATACAACTTCTGGAATCGACCTTTTCCGTCATACCACAGGGACCAATCGTAATGGAGCGAGACTTGCTTGGTGTGTGCATCTGGTACGCGATTCAGTCGTGACGAATACGCAAAGACGCTGTCAATGTAGAGGTCATATCCATGTACGCCGACGCTATGCCACGAAGCATTCACGCGATCAAATGCTCTCATGCTGATCCCGATAAGTCCTTTCAAGTGCATGACGCGGGGGAGCAGATAGTCATTCGAACGTGACTGACGAACCTCCTCAATCCACGGCTGGAAATCTGACTGCACTGTTGATTCGTGCGTCAATGGTGTGAATGCAATTTTCTCAAACGAAGGGGGGATGTCATCCGTGATGCGCTCGGCAATGACCGGTACAAGAAGAGGATTGACGGGATTCAACTTTTCATCACGAATCTCATAATGAAGATGGGGCGGCCCGACTCCCGTATCACCGGTGTAAGCAATCACTTCTCCCTTTTCCACCTTGAATTGATCCGAGGAAGGTGACACATCAACAGGATAGGATTGTCTCTCAAGCTGCATCGCGCGGATATATTCTTCGATGCGATCATTGAATCGCTGCAAGTGCGCATACGTGGTGTAGTAGCCATCAGCATGGCGGACATAGAGCATCTTCCCGTAGCCAAACGGTGAGACGCGGATGCGCACAACGTATCCATCTCGCGCAGCAAGAACTTTGAACCCCCTCGCACCACGTGTGGAGATGTCAATCCCGCCGTGGAAATGCGTCGAGCGGAAATCCGCAAACCCGGATGTCATCGTGTGACTTGCATCGGTAGGCCAGATGTAATCGTCCACGTCAGTCTGAAGAGAATCAAACGGAGCATACGCTGCCTCCAATTCGTCTTCGACGATACGTGATGAGTTGTCAACAGTTCTGGAGGAAATGGAGAGCGGGAGAAAGATCAATCCTCCCCATACAAGGCCGACCGCTGCGAGCAGCAGGTAGTGCGTGATCCTCAACTCGCCTGCCCCGCTTGTTGTGTGGATTCGGCATGGGCTGCCGGAGTAGACCTGCCGTGGCGCATCAGAAGTTCTTTAGCCAAATCAACATACCCGATCGTCCCTTTTGATGTTGCGTTAAACAGGATGGCAGGCTTACCATAGAACGCGGCTTCAATGAGGTGTGTGTTTTTTGGAATGACTGCTTTGAGGAGATACTTTCGGAATCGAAGTTGGAGTTCTCGGTCGGTGATGTCTGTAACTTTTGTTTTGGGTTCGTACATCGTCTGAAGGATGCCCTCGATCTGCAATTCCCTGTTGGCGACTTCGCGAACCCAGTCAATGTAGCGAATGAGTTTCTCGGTTGCGTCGAGCGAAAAGTGTCCCGACTTGATCGGGATGAGAACAGATTCTGCCGCCGTCAATGCGTTGGTTGTGAGACCTCGAAGGAATGGCGGACAATCGAGAATGATATAATCATAATGTGGAAGAACTCCGCGGAGGGAGTTGCGAAGGATCGTGCGATTCTCCGAAAGCTTCAGAAAGCGCTCTTCCATTTGTGTCGAACGGATGTTCGTCGGAACGAAGTCAAGAAACGCCAACTCTGTCCTATGAATGACTTGGGAAATCGAATGCGTAAAGTTGAACACCTCGTAGAGCCCGCCGTTGGTCTTCTCCGGAGTGAAACCCAACGAGAGGCTGCACGCCCCTGAAGGATCGGTATCGACAAGTAACGTGCGCTGTTCAAACACCGCGAGCGTTGCCGCGAGATTAACGGCAGTGGTGGTTTTTCCGACTCCCCCTTTTGGAATTGCAACCGCGATGACTTTAGCCATGGTGGTGTCCCAGATCTTCAAAGTGGTGGGATTAAACTAACTTCCCTAAAACATAACCAATTGTTATACCAATCAAAAGTACAACCGTCAAAATCCTGTAGTTGATGACTTCTTTCGAGTAACCTCGTTTGATCGCCACCGCAGAAGCGAGATACCCAATGCCATTGAGAAGCCAAAAAAAAGGAAGAGCCAGAACCTTGGCTACAATGGGCCCGATGAGCGGAATCAGGCCGATCCAGACGATCAGCGCAGCGAACCCCTCCCCCAGAATTCCAATCAGAATGACGACAAATCCGAGGAGCGTCCTATCCATGCCAACTTGCAGCCCAACGATCACAAGCACCGTTATGACCGCCCATGCAATAAGAGCGTTTCTGTAGTTTCCAAAAAACTGTTTGAGCCGGTGTTTCATGGATGACCTATCGGACACTTACTTTCAAGGATGTGAGAATGGGCCCGTTTGGTTCAGAGAGCTGCGCTTCAAGTACATCGCCTGAGTGAACGGCCGCCACGCCTTCCGGTGTTCCTGTGAAGATCAAATCGCCCGGCTCAAGTGTGAAGAACTGGGAAAGATAACTGATGAGCCGTTCGATTCGAAAGATGAAATGCTTTGTGTTGGAATGCTGGCGAAGCGTTCCATTCACCGTGAGACGAACATCGAGGAGGTTTGGATGCTTGATCGAAGATGCAGGGACAAATTCCGAAACAGGCGCTGACGTATCGAACCCCTTGGAGAGAGTCCAAGGAAGTCCTTTCTTCTTCGCCTCTGTCTGAACATCCCGAAGTGTCATGTCAAGACCGATTCCATATCCGGCCACATAGTTAAGAGCTGCTTGATCGGAGATGTTCTTTCCACTCTCTCCGATCAAGATTATCATTTCCACTTCATGGTGTACTTCGCTGGAAATCGGTGGGATCACGATTGATCCGCCATCATGAACAATCGCCGTTGATGGCTTCAAAAAAACGACAGGAGTCGTCGGCAGATCGGCCCCCATTTCCTTTGCGTGCTCGGCATAATTGCGACCGATGCAGAGGATCTTGCCGACGGATATTGGTTGATTTGAACTTTGAAGGTAAACGTACGGCGCCATTTGTACTCTACATCAGTTTTCTGAATTCCTGAGTTGTAATGCCCATGTCTTCCAGAATGGCGAGAAGGGTCTTAGGCTTGATGATTTTCTTCTTATGGATCGGGATTACCGCTCTTTGTTTTGTTTCCTGTTTGTAGAAGATTGCGTGGGATCCGGTCTGACGATCTAACTTGAAACCGAGCTTTTTGGCGACTCGGAGAAGTTCTGATGACGTAACTCGGGGAAGGCGGCGGCTCATCAGACAGCGATTTTGACAGGCTTGATGAGAACGTCTTCTTCCGGAATGGGTTCACCATGTGCTTTGAGACTGGCGATGTAAAGTTCAATTGCCTCTTTGATATTCAAAGAGGCCTCTTCAAAGCTATCTCCTTGCGTATGGCAACCTTTCAGGGTGGGGCAGTACACATGATATCCACCGTCCTTTTCCCGCTCAAAGATGACCGTGAAATTGTAGACTCGTGCGCGATGAGCTTTTTTCATGCTTCCTCCGGTGTTATGAAATGCCCCGTCAATATAGCCAAGCTGATTCTCTTTCGCAACAATTGATCACATTTACATAAGGTTGGAATTTTCTCTTAGGCGGTGTCTTGAGTTGCAGAGAAGAGGAAGCTTAGTCCTTCGATTCACAATTTCACCAGGGTTCCTCTCGCTCATACGTCACCGTAATTGCGAACCGAAGCACTTAGCGAAAGCAGCACGATATTGAGACGGGTTGGATAAGAAGTTAACCGGCGCGCCGATGCTTACCACGTTCGGCTGAGCGCCGTGTTAGACCGGAGCTCTTTTGTGCAACATCGACCAAAGAGTGTAATGCTTTGTTGACTGCGGCGGAGTTTGGAAAAACCTCGGCCACCTCATCATCCAGAACCACAACATTGGAACTGGCCATAACGCGTTTGTGGTATCTTCCACGTTCAAGCTTCCCGAAGTCAGATCGCTTGTATTCCGTCCGAAGCTCATCGGAAGTAGCTTTAGCCTTCTTCATAAATTTGCCTTTCATATGGTGTTGCAATGCGTGCGCTGATGATTCTGATGGTATCACCGCGCCCGGTGTGAGCTACGACCAACAGTCCACCGACCGATGATAGTCCAAAAGTAACCACTCTTTCTTCGTCTTCCGAATGATCCGGATCGGAGCCAGTTACCGCCAACGGATCATAGAAAACGCTAGAGGCTTCCTCAAACGAGACTCCGTGTTTTCGGAGGTTCTTTCGTGCTTTGGCGGGGTCCCATTCGAAATGCATATTCCAGTTCTTTTCACATTCTTACTGCCAAAATCTAATCGAATCCCTGATGAATGTCAACCGAACATGGGGCATGGGTGGTGATTCTCCCGCTTAGTCCTTTGATTCATCCCGCTGGTTTTCATCGGGATTCAGACTTCGGCTGAGCTCAGTCGAAGCCCTCAGGGCTAACTACTGAGCGAGCCTGCTTGCAGCAGGCAAGCAAGAACCGTTCGGTTGAGCGTTCGACTGAGCGCTCACGCCGAAGTCTCACGGCGAAGCCCCGCCATCAAATTTTCAAGATACGTCACCGTATTTGCGAGTCGAAGCATTTAGTGTGGCAGTTCCTTGTCACCATCCCCGGAATGTCGTCATTGAAAGAAAACTCCTTCTGTCCGTTGTCCTGCCAAAGAAAAAGAAGTATCTTCTTCTGCAATTCCAACCATCGAAACGAAACCAACGACGAAAACCTACAAAGACGCTGGAGTTGACATTAACGCAGCCGACGAACTCGTCCGGCGCATCAAACCGAAAGTCCGGTCAACGTTCAATAAGAATGTTCTGACAGACATCGGAGCGTTCGGAGCGCTCTACCGCGCTTCTTTCAAAAGTATCAAACGTCCGGTGCTTGTGAGCAGTGTTGATGGGGTAGGGACGAAATTGAAAATCGCATTTTCACTCAACCGTCATGAAACCGTCGGGCAGGATTTGGTCAACCACTGCGTCAACGATATTCTCGCATGTGGAGCGAAGCCATTGTATTTCATGGACTATTTCGCCACAGGCCATTTGTCCGTTGATGTAGCCGAACAAGTGATTTCCGGATTTGTCAAGGCGTGCAAGGAGAACGCGTGTGCCCTCATCGGCGGCGAAACGGCTGAAATGCCCGGCTTCTACCCGGATGGTGAATACGACATCGCTGGCACGATCGTGGGAGTTGTTGATGAGAAGAAGATCATTGATGGGAAGAAGATAAGGAAAGGCGACGTGTTGATCGGTTTGCCCTCAACCGGTTTGCACACGAACGGTTATTCTCTTGCGCGAGCGGTGTTGTTGGAAAAATTTTCGTTACATGACCACTTCGATGAGCTTGGCGACACGGTGGGGAATGCACTCCTTCAGATCCATCGCTCCTATTTCAACTCGGTCTATTCGCTTCTCAAGAAGTTCCGAGTGAAGGCAATCTCGCACATTACAGGGGGCGGAATTGTTGGTAACACAATGCGCGTTGTTCCAAAGGGGCTCTCGTTGTCAATTGACTGGAATGCATGGAATCGCCCGGCGATCTTCCAACTCATTCAGAAAACCGGCAATGTGCCTGAAGATGATATGAGAAGAACCTTCAATCTCGGTGTCGGTATGATCCTCATCGTCGCGACAGCCAATGTGGACAGCGTCATGGGATTCCTAAGGAAGAAGGGAGAGCGTCCCTTCATTATGGGCAAGACAAAAGGATGATGAATGGTAACTGCTCAACGTTCTGTTGTTGAACAAATCAGTAAACTGTCATTCCCGCGGATTTTAAGCGGGAATCCTTCCCTCAAATGTAAGATTCCCGACTACAGCTTTCGGGAATGACAAGATTAACGTTGGCGTTGTTGCATCGACAGAAGCATGCTGAGCAGTTACGATGAATGTATGAAAAGGTTAGCATCGAAATCTCATGCTCAAAATCCTAGTTGATTCAGAAACAGTTTTGAAAGTACTCGAGGATGCGGATGCCGACGAATTGTACAAGCGCGTTGATGGCCATCGCAAGTACATGCGTCAGTGGCTACCGTGGGTGGACGCAGAAAAGAGTCCCGCCGATACCCGGCTCTTCATTCAGTTCGTGCAGCAGCAGTACAATGCGCATGAGGGGTTTCAGTCCGGTATCTGGTATCAGCATCAACTTGTGGGTGTCATTGGTTACCACAAATTCGATTGGATGAATCGATCCGCAGGTATCGGCTACTGGCTTGCAGAGGGCTTTCAGGGGCACGGTATCATGACGCGGTCGTGTCGGGCGATGGTTGACCACGCATTCGACAGGTTGGAACTTCACCGTGTGGAAATCCGTTGTGCCGAAGGGAATGCAAAGAGTCGCGCAATACCTGAGCGACTGGGCTTCAAGATAGAAGGGATTGCGCACCAAGCTGAATGGTTGTATGATCGTTACGTTGACCTCGTCATTTATGCCATGTTGGAAGGAGAGTGGCAAGAAATCAAACAGGTGTTGAAATGAACTATCAAGAACTTGCGATTCAATTGGTTGATCGGGCAAAGCGTGCCGGTGCAGATGAGGCCGATGTGTTCCTCAGTGTCGGGCGCGACTTTGAAGTCACGATTCGAAATGGCAGTATCGAAGTCTTGAAGCAAGCCGTCTCGAAGGGAGTCGGTATTCGGGTTTTTGCCGATCACAGAATGGGCTTCTCCCACACAACGGACTTCTCACCCGAGGCACTCGAACATCTCGTCAACGAAACCGTTGGGATGGCAAAATACGCAACGCATGACGAGTTCCATGGATTGCCCGAATCGTACGGTGCTGCCACAAACGGAGGACTGGAACTCTACGATTCAAGCTTGGATAGCGTAACAACTGAGATGAAGATCGCCATGGCGAAGGAGATGGAACAAGCAGCGCTAAGCTTCGATCGCCGAGTGAAGTTGGTAGAGGGTGCAAGTTTCTCTGATGGAGATAATCAAGTCTTCATTGCAAATTCGAAAGGATTTGTCGGAAGCTACAAATCAACGGGGAGTGCGATTGCCTGTTCAGTTGTTGCCGAAGAGGGAGGGATGAAGCAAGTGAACTATTGGTATTCGAACAAGCGGTATCTGTCTGATCATGAACCGGCTGAGACGGTCGGTCGTCGTGCGGCTCAGCGTGCTGTGCAAATGCTCGGTGCAAAGAAAGTCCATTCTGGAAGATTTCCCGTAGTCTTTGATCCTTTGATCGCCTCATCGTTCCTCAGCTCGATCGCAGGTGCACTGAATGGCGAGAGCGTGTTTCGAAAGACATCGTTCCTTACAGATAAGTTAGGGGAGATGATCGGATCGGAGTCTGTCACGATTGTTGACGATGGTGGCATGAAACGCGGACTCGGCTCGCGTCCGTTCGATGGGGAGGGTGTTCCCACTGCACGCAAACTCATCGTCGAGAAAGGCGTTCTGAAGTCGTATCTCTATGACACTTACACTTCCCGCAAAGCGAAAACGAAAACCACCGCGAACGCCGTGCGTGGCTACTCCACGACGCCGCATATCAGCCCAATGAACTTCTATGTTGAGCAAGCGTCACACACTCCAGAGGAGATCGTGAAGAGCGTCGGTGAAGGGTTTTACGTTACTGGTATGATCGGTTTTGGAGTGGACATGGTAACGGGACAACTCTCACGTGGTGCGAGTGGATCGTGGATCAAGAATGGTGAGCTGGCATTTCCCGTGCACGAAGTGACGGTTGCCGGCAACATGCTCGACATGCTCAAGAATGTAGAGATGGTGGGAAGCGATCTGGAGTTTCGCGGTTCGGTCGCGTGCCCTACGATTAAGATCGCTGAAATGTCGGTGAGCGGTAATTAGCATGAAGGCCTACTCACATATTCAATTCATATCTGAGAGCGCGAAGGTGCAAGCCGGCCTCTCGCAGAAGGTGCGCGGATTAAAGCGCAAGCTCCGGTTCATCAGGGACGCCATTGCCCTCTTTCGGTATATGGGCGATCCGGATGTCCACTGGTCAAAAAAGGCGATCGTCGTCGGGGCACTTCTTTATTTCATCATCCCCGTTGATTCCATCCCGGACATTGTCCCCATCGTCGGCTATCTTGATGATGCGGGCGTTGTTGCTATAGCCGTAAAGTATCTCGGCAAGCAATTGAAGGCGTACTACGTGTGAAATCCCCGGGAGTTGATTCATCTCTTCAACGAGCATCCATTCCAAAGGTCATTCCCTTACGCTTATGTGCAGTTTAACGAGCCTCACTGTTCTGATGGTGGGCTGGAACGATGTTTTTTGTAGAACGATGTTTTTCGATCTCTTTGTTGACAAGGTCGAAGAATTTCTGTAACTCATCAGGTGAATCTGAGAGTCCCTTCGCATACTCCGAAAGATCTTGTTGGGATGATCCTGCTGTTTCAAGAATCACTTGGACGTTCTTCATGTGAGTTTCCGGCGTCATAGTTGAGTCGCTCGATTTGTACCGTTCACTGGCGATAAGAAGCTTTGCGTAGAGTTGCGCAAAGTGCTCGGGGTCCGATAATGAAGTCTGTGCGCTCTCCTTGCAAGAAAGAGACAAGACGACAAGCAATACAAGAAGGATTGGTTTCATAGTGGTGACAAGGTAGCGAAGCTCATGTATCGAATCAAGTAGGTTGAAGAAACCGGAGGGAACGTGTATATTAGACAGGAGAATTATCTGCCATGTCATTTGTCCATACGAAACATTTTGATTTGAGTGAAGCCCAATTGCTCATCAAGAAGGTCAAGCCGTTGGTGACTGACCTTGTCGAATTAAAGACGAAGCTCGACGAGCGCGGGTTCGACATCTATCGCCATCAGTATTTTGGGGGCGGCGGTCCAAATGGCGAACGATTCTTTCCCCAGGAGCTTGAGCAGTTGGTTCGTATTCTGAAATCGATTGACGACATGGGAATCCTCGTCAAAGGTATTGACAATGGATTGGTGGATTTCCCGCACGTCCGCACGAATGGCGAAGAAGTATATCTGTGTTTCAAAGCGGATGAAAACGAGATTCGCTTTTGGCACAGCTTGGAAGGCGGGTTCACGGGAAGAAAATTACTGAATGAATTGTGAGCGGGATGAAGAAGATTGCGAAGCCAAGGTGGCTTTGAAGTGTCAAATGCGAAACCGAACAACATCTGAAAGGAGTGGCCCGGCATGACCGAAGCAACGAAGAATATCATCATGAACACGGTGAAAGAATGGGCGAAGTTCACGACGGAGCGTGAAAAGATGAGAGGAGTCGCCGATGAGATAGCGGGTTTTGCGCGTAAGGCGATCCAGGAATGTTTGGCGTTGATGAAAGCGCAGAACGTCGAGGTGCAGTGCGACAGTCTGGAAACGATGAAGATCCTCAACGTGCCGGTGAGCGCCGAGCCAGTTGTCGATGCGACGTTTCCGAACGTCAAGGTAACGGTTTTGCTAAAATGTGGGGGGGCAAACCGCTCGATCGTGATCAACCCTAATCTGACAATCTCTGCAGGTGGTACTCCGATCGGACTCGATCAGTTGCGAAAAGGGCTCCCCGAACCCTTTGTGACAAATTCTGCGGAGTTCGTACGGGATGCCTTTCTCAATGTTGCCCGCGCAGGTGGGAAGGAATAAATAAGTTTTTCGTAACTGCTCAGCGTCTTCACGAAAAAGGAGTGTGGTTTTAATATCTTGGTGAAGACCCCCTGCCCGCCCGCATGTTGCGTTCGGGCGGGTAGTCCCCCTAATGCCGAAGGGCATCCCGTTGGGAGAGGGGGACGGTTTTCATTTTCAGTTTTGAACTGAGGAAAGAAAATCCTCTCCCCTCGTAGGGGAGAGTTAGCTTGCCCGCCGTGCTTCACCTTTTGGCGGGAGTGGGGTCTCATGGAATTACCGTCTGTGTCCTATCAAAAACGTTCAATCAGAGAGTACACTGAGTAGTTACAGTTTTTCAACGTGATTGCTTGTAACGAACGATAGCCTTGAACTACGAACTTCAATCGGACTACAAAGCAAGCGGCGATCAACCCGAAGCAATTCGCAAGCTTGTTGAGGGTGTGAGACGCGGCGATCGCTACCAAACGCTTCTGGGCGTCACAGGAAGTGGAAAGACCTTCACCATTTCAAATCTCATTCAACAAGTGGACAAGCCTGTGCTCGTCATGTCGCACAACAAGACGCTGGCCGCTCAGTTGTACGGTGAATTCAAAGCGTTCTTCCCGAAGAACAAAGTTGAGTTCTTCATCAGCTATTACGATTACTATCAGCCTGAAGCGTACGTGCCAAGCTCGGATACGTATATTGCCAAGGACTCATCCGTGAATGATGAGATCGATCGGCTGCGGTTGCATGCAACGAGTGCGCTCTTGAGTGGCGATCGGAATGTTATCGTCGTGGCGTCCATCAGTTGCATCTACGGTATCGGCGCACCTGACGAATGGCTGTCGCAGATCCTCACCATGAATGTCGGGCAAAAGATAAATCGCCAAGATCTGCTTCGTAAGCTGCTCGACATGCTGTATCTCAGAAACGATTTTGAATTCTCACGTGGTACGTTTCGAGTTCGCGGCGACGTCGTGGAGATCATTCCTGGCTATGAAAATGATGAAGCGGTAAGAGTGGAGTTCTTCGGGGATGAGATTGAGCGCATCTCGTTGATTGAGAAAACGACCGGCAAGATATTGGAAGAGAGCGACTATGCTGTGGTGTATCCGGCAAAGCAGTTCATCACGAGTCGGCCCACCATCGAGCGTGCACAAAGCGGTATTCAGGAAGAGTTGCATCAACGTCTCTCGGAGCTTCGAGACGCGGGAAAATTGCTCGAGGCACAACGGCTTGAACAACGTACGAGGTTCGATCTCGAGATGATGAGGGAGGTCGGTTACTGCTCAGGCATCGAGAATTACTCGCGGCACCTTACCGGGCGTCTTCCCGGGTCGCGTCCGTACTGCTTGCTTGACTATTTTCCGAAGGACTTTTTGACCGTCATTGATGAGT
>JANONN010000281.1:0-2625 GCA_031420835.1 Ignavibacteriales bacterium
TCGCTATAAGATCAGACTCCCCTTCCAACAATGATGCGATCTGTGGAATGATCTCCTCGTAGATCTCAGATTTCGTCGTGGCTTGAAGGGTTACGTACGTTTCCATTGAGTTTTATTACTCGTCAAGAGAAACTGAATGCGATTCGCCGCCTTCTTCAAAATAGAGTTCAAGCGGATCGTTTGTCGTTGTTCTCAAGAATCCTAATGCTGAGCTGTGCCGATTCTTTGAGATGGTAGTGATAACGCCAACTTCCTCCTTTCCGTGACAGACCGGTATCGGTACCTTAGAAGGGCGTTCTTTGAACGTATAACGAACTAATTTCCGGCGGACCTTCTTGTACGTATCTAAGCGTGCAATCACCTCTTGGCCGACATAACACCCTTTTGTGAAGTCCACGAAATGGATAAGTCCAGCCTCTAGCGGATTATGGTCTTCAGAAACCTCATTACCAAACCATGGAATAACATGGTCAATCCGAAACGCATCAAAATCGTCGGGTGTGGCGTGAAACAGCATTTGAGGTTCGAATTCGGAATCAATTAGCTTAGCGTCTATTGAGATCAAGTGCGCTACTGTTCCAGACGGCCATTCTTCTACGGCAAGAAGTATGTCGGACTTTCGCTTCAATCGTGAAATGTCCTCTATCACGCTTCCCCATAGAAGCCAATGACTGGCTGGGCGGAGAATTTCCGATCTTGCATCTTCCATGATAATAAACTTTTCGATCCATTCTCGCAGTCTAACTCCCTTCTTTTGTCCGATCAGAAGAAATCGTTCATTGTGAAGTTGAACGACAAGCGCGATATCTATAATCCTTCCTTTTTCATTCGTGAAAATAGTGTGAACAGAGCGCCGCTCGGATAAAGTGGACATGTCATTGGTTGAAATCCGGTGTAACAGATCTTGCGCATCTTTTCCCGACAGAATCACTAAATCCCGATCCGACCAATCTGCAGCATGGATGACGCCAGCAGTCGTATCAACCGTATTTGTCGAAATAGCGCCTATCATCTGATTTGCCATGTATCAATATATCCAATAGAGGTTGTACAATCAAACCTGCGAGATTACTTGAGAATTAGAAGAGAGATTTCGGCGGGGGCATGAAAACGGATAGGCGCAAGCGTGAAGCCAACTCCGTTGGTGACATTTGCATATGTGCTTTTCACTTTGTAGAGTCCGCTGACAAATGGCGTTTCGAAACTCGCCGGTGCGACTAGAAAAAGACCGGGGAAGCCAAAAGCAATCCCGCCACCGTGAGTGTGGCCGGCTAAGACCAGATCATACCCGTTCTCTGCAGCAATCGGGACGAGCGATCGAGCCGGCTGGTGAGCGATAAGCACCTTAAACACACCATTATGGCCGTTCGTCAACACGTGAATGGAGTCCCCATTTGGCTTCTGACGATAGGTGTACGTGATACCAGTAATTAAGACTCTTTCGCTGTTCACTAGGATCGAGATGGTAGAGTCTTCAATGACATGCACACCATTGTCTGTCAATGACTGAACAACGATCTGCTTGTTGGAGAAGATGTCGTGATCTCCAACGGCGGCATACACACCGAACGGCGCCTTCAGTTCACTGAATGTGTGAGCGGACGACTCGATGTACTTTTCCCCTGACGTGACAATATCTCCAGTAAAGAAGACGATATCTGGCTTTAGCTCATTGACTTTGCGCATGTATTCGGAGAGTTTAGCGGAGGTTGTTCTCCCATCTCCCTGAATATCCGAAATGTGCGCGATTCGTAGTCCACTCAATGCCTGTGCTGATTCCGTAATTGGAATAGTCTCAACGCGCGTTCTGATAGTCCAAGTGTCAAGGTACACCGCGATCAAGGAGTAAATCGTGACAAGTATAAGTGCGACCACGACGATGCGGGACTTCCACTCCGTCCAGCTATCTCTGGTCCGTCTATAGACAGGATAGAGAGCAAGTCGAAGCAAATCAATCACCAAGAAAACGAGAAAGAGTTGCACTACGATCACTAGCGCGATCCAAAATGGATAGACGAGCAGCAGGTCAATGATGCGATTTTCTCCGGAGAAGGCGATGGTTCCACTTCTCCCCCATGTTAGAAAAGAACCCAAGAACACCGGTGGAAGAAGATTTACAAGGAGGGCGACTACAACAATGAGCGCTCGGACTCGGGCCGGATTGAATTGAAAGAGATGGGTAAGGGCTTGTGAGAGTTTCCGCCCGACATACCAATAAACAAGTACGAGCGGAACGAAAATCGTCAGGGTTGTGCTGATGATCCAAGGCATGCGTTTATCTAATCAATCCTCTTATGTTAACCGTGGAATGGGCTGGTCCACGCTGATTCACTTCGTAAATTCAGATTTCAAAAAGGTCTTGAGTTCACTCATTGAGCGGAATCTCCGAGTGACACACCCGAGCACCCATCCAGGGATGCTCTCAATCTTATGGCTTGTGACAAGAAATACCGGTTTCCCAAAGAACCTCGCAAGGGTGATCTCCCCTTTCGTCCCCGCTCCTTTCTGAGCGCTCTTGTCCCATAAGCAGACGACGTAGTCCGTTCGTCGAGCAATCTCCCGAGAATCCAGCGAAACGATTCCGCGGACGATTTTGATGTACTTCTCGGTGTCATGAAATTTTAG
>JANONN010000282.1:0-5269 GCA_031420835.1 Ignavibacteriales bacterium
TTATTTTCGTCACGGCGCGGCGAAACATTGGTCCCTGATAGCCACCGTCGGCGTAGAGTTTCAGAAGAAACGGATACATGCCGAACAGGGTCGCCATGACGAGTACGCCGCCGTCGCGGCAAAGTTATGGCGGTTGCCCAAGAAACGTATGCAGGAACTTCACAATGAGGGTAGAATTCACTACACAAAAACTGGAGGCGCAGAATACATAAGGTACCTTGATGAAATGCCTGGGATGCCACTCCAGGATATGTGGACCGACATTCCACCTATTAATTCTAGAGCTAAGGAACGTCTCGGTTATCCCACGCAAAAGCCCAAGGCGTTGATGGAGCGAATCATTAAAGCTTCATCGAACGAAGGCGATGTTGTCCTCGATGCGTTTTGCGGCTGTGGCACAACGATCGATGCTGCTGAAGGATTGCATCGCAAGTGGATTGGAATTGATATCTCGCCAATCGCCTTTTCGCTCATCAAACGGCGTTTGCAGAACACATACAAGGGGAGTCTATCGAAGTTTGAAATCCGCGGCACACCGGAAGATGCTGAGAGCGCGCAGCGTCTCTGGAAGGAAAACCCGTTTGCGTTTCAGGATTGGTGGATCACGGAGTTTGAGGCATTCTCCGCCACGTTTGGCACAAAGGGAGCCGACGAAGGAGTTGACGGTATCGCGCTATACGCGGTGGACAACAAAGGAACGACAGTGAAAGCAGCCTTTCAAGTGAAGGGCGGTTACAAGGTGCAATCCAAAGACATTGACGCGCTACTTGGCGCGATGGAGAAACACAAATGCGAGTTAGGCGTGTTCCTCACTTCGAGCGATCCTACGAAGCCGATGTTGGATACTGTGGCCGGGGCGGGTTTTGTAAAGTTCGGCGATAAGCAGAATCATTTCGAATTTCCGAAACTGCAAGTGCTAACCCTGAAAGATTATTTCAGCGGTAAGCGTCCGAAACTACCGACAACGAATATCACATTTAGGGCTGCTCAGCATTCAGGGAAGAAAGCAAAAGCGCAGTTGGGGTTGGAGATGGAGTGAGGATTTTTGTGCGTTATCGTTCATGGTAGTGCTTAAGTGAAGACGATTGGCTTCCTCGCCACCGTGAACGGTGACGCTCGGGCAAACAAACCATCCTGAAGGATGGTAAGGAACATCGAATGTCAATCCAGCCTGATGTTGGATTTCTTGCCGAAGCGGCATCACTCCGGTTCACCGGAGTTTTTTCGGTAAGCGTTATCATTTATGATAACTTAAGTGAAGACGATTGGCTTCCGCGTCACCGTGAACGGTGACGCTCGGGCAAACAAACCATCCTGAAGGATGGTAAGGGACACCGAATGTCAATCCAGCCTTATGTTGGATTTCTTGCTGAAGCGTCGTCACTCCGGTTCACCCGAGTTTCTTTGGTAAGCATTATCATTTATGGTAGCGCCACAAAAGAGGAGAACCTATAACATGTCGAAAGTCTATTCCCGGCTCTTCTATCACGCGATTTGGTCAACACAAAGGCGGGAACCGCTGATCACACCCGCCATAGAGAAAGTTCTCTATCCTTTTTTTCATAACAAGGCAAAGAGGTTTGGATGCATACTTCATGGGGTCGGGGGGATCGAAGATCATCTTCATATCGTCATCACTATCCCACCTGCGGAATCGATCAGTGACATCATCGGAAAACTCAAAGGCAGTAGTTCTTACTTCTTAAACAAGGAACTGCAAGTGACGGAGAACTTCGGTTGGCAAGATGGATTCGGCGTCTTGTCGTTTGCGGAACGAGATCTTCCTTCAGTACTCCGCTACGTCCAGCGTCAAAAGGAACATCACGCGGCTGGGACTGTGAATGCAGACATGGAAAAGATTGAAGGTGAAGATGACTAACTTCCGCATCACCGTAAACGGTGACGCTCGAACGAACAAACCATCCTGAAGGATGGTAAGGAACATCGAATGTCAATCCAGCCTGATGTTGGATTTCTTGCTGAAGTGGCGTCACTCCGGTTCACCGGAGTTTTTTCGGTAAGCGTTATCATTTATGATAACGCTTGGTCAGAATTGATTCTTGAGAGTTCAATACATAGATTGAGAGTGCGATGAGCGAGCAAACGAAATCGGCAATTGAACGGGCGAAGGAGTACGGGATTGATGTGACGTTGTTAGAGTCGTCGCTAAAACTGACTGTTGACCAGCGCGTGCAGCGCCTTCAAGAATGGGTTCTCTTTCAAGAGGAGATTCGTCGAGCACGTGAAAAACTCTACGGGAAGGAAATTGCAGACGAAATCGAGAAGCTGCAGAAAAAGTGGAGAAGAGGTAGACAGTTTCACAGAGGGACACGGAGTCCCACAGAGTGACACAGAGAATGGCTTTCCTCAGAGTGCCTCTGTGCCCCCTCTGTGGAACTCTGTGTAATGCTTCTAAACAAAAAAAACAAAGTGCCCTCAACTGCTGTCTTTAAAGGAGGAACACTTCATCCAAAGATCATCAAACAAGTTCAGGAAGCAATAGAGAAAACAAGCCTCCAGTAACGTTACCCCAATCTTTCTACTCGTAAGAGAACTCAAAGGAATGAGATCAATGCCAATCAAGCCATTCAAAAATGAACCGCTAACAGATTTCAGCAATTCTGCCAACCGCAAAGCGATGGAGAAATCTCTCGCCAAGATTCGCTCTGAGTTAGGCAAAGAGTATCCGATTGTGATTGCCGGCGAAGAGATCCGAACGACAAACAAGCTTAACTCTTACAATCCATCGAGGCCCAATGAAGTCGTGGGCGTATTTCAGAAAGCGGATGCATCCATTGCGACGAAAGCGATCGAGGCCGCTGCCGCGACGTTTGAAACATGGAAGTGGATCGAGCCAAAGAAACGCGCCGACTATCTCTTCAAAGCCGCGAAGCTCATGCGGAAACGGAAGCATGTGTTCAGCGCCGTCATGGTATATGAGGTTGGGAAGACGTGGCCCGAAGCTGATGCCGATACCGCTGAGGCAATTGACTTTCTCGAGTTTTACGGACGAGAAATGTTACGACTCGCCGCTCCTCAGCCGCTGACAAAAATCCAGAAGGAGAAGAACGAGCTGGTGTACATTCCGCTGGGCGTTGGAGTCGTTGTGCCACCATGGAACTTCGCGCTCGCAATCCTCGTCGGGATGGCGTCAGCCGCGGTCGTCACCGGCAATACGGTCGTTGTGAAGCCTTCGAGTGACTCACCGCTCACGGGATGGAAGTTTTTTGATCTCATGCGCGAAGTTGGTTTGCCTGATGGAGTGATCAATTTCATCACCGGACCGGGCGGTGCCGTGGGTGATACGCTCGTCGGGCATCCAAAGACGCGCTTTGTTTCATTCACCGGTTCGCGCGAAGTGGGCGTTCACATCTACGAGCTTGCCGCGAAAGTTCAGCCGGGACAGAAATGGCTGAAGAGGGTCGTGGCAGAGATGGGTGGCAAAGACTCAATTCTGATTGACCATGAAACGAATCTTGAAGATGCAGCTCAGGCAGCGGTTGCTTCTGCGTTTGGATTTCAGGGGCAAAAATGTTCCGCCGCATCCCGCGCTATCGTGGTCGAGAAAGTCTATGACAAGTTTGTGGATCTCGTGAAGGAACGAGTTGAAAAATTGAAGGTTGGAGAATCAGACGATTCATCGAACTATATGGGTCCCGTGATTAACAAAGGAGCAGAAGAGAAAATCCTTCAGTATATTGAGAAGGGCCAAAGAGAAGGGGGACGACTAATAACCGGCGGAACGAAAGAGAACGGGGAAGGTCACTTCATCCGTCCGACCGTGATCGCCGATGTTGACCCGAAAGCCACGATCGCGCAGGAAGAGATTTTCGGTCCGGTGCTTGCGATCATCAAGGCAAGAGATTTCGATCATGCGTTGGAGATCGCCAACAACACAGAGTACGGTCTGACAGGCGGAGTGTGGACGAAGAACCGGAAGAAGATCGAGAAGGCGAAGAAAGTTTTTCACGTGGGCAACTTCTACATCAATCGGAAGATCACCGGAGCGATGGTGGGAGTGCATCCGTTTGGTGGATTCAATATGTCAGGGACAGATTCAAAGGCGGGCGGAAGAGATTATCTCCTTCTCTTCACGCAGGCAAAGTCGATTACGGAGAAGGTGAAATAGTGAGTGGTTAATTGGTGAGAGGTAAATTAGAGTTGAACATTTAATTCCACTGCAGAATGAGCGGCACGAATGAAAACATTGTCCCGATCGAGACCCGACAATCCAAAGCGAAGTTTGGTCTTGAATCGCTTGAAGTCTACCAACTGGCCCGGGAATTTCGTAAGAAGATATATAGTTTGATAACGCGACTTCCCTATGAGGAAAAACATAATCTCGTCTCTCAGATGAGAAGAGCAGCAACATCACTGACAAATAATATCGCGGAGGGTCACGGAAGGTTCCATTATCAAGAACACATTCAGTTCTTAAGACAAGCAAGAGGCTCTCTCGAAGAATTGCAAGACGACCTTAACATTTGCCTCGATGAAGGCTACATACCAGCCGGAGAACTAACCGTTCTGAAAGATGAATTCAACCGCCTGCTTCAGAAAATCAATGGCTATATCTCATATCTTCGAAAAAGAAAACTTGCCAATGATTAACAGTCTTTTCCCATTAAACTATTTAACCAGTTAACGAGTTTGAGATTTGCATGAAGATCCACGAGTATCAAGGTAAAGAGATCCTAAAGAAGTACGGCGTTACAGTTCCGAAAGGAAAAGTAGCCTTCAGTGTGGATGAAGCGGTCGCAGCCGCCCAGGGAATTGGCGGCAGTGTGTGGGTTGTGAAGGCACAGATACACGCCGGTGGCCGCGGAAAGGGGGGCGGGGTGAAGCTTGCCCGGAGTATCGAAGAGGTTCGCCAGCGTGCCTCAGAGATTCTCGGAATGCGATTGATCACGCACCAAACAGGTCCCGAAGGACGCATCGTGAAGAGGTTGCTGATCGAAGAGGGAATGAATATCGCAAAGGAATTCTATGTTGGCATCACACTCGATCGCGCTCGCTCACAAAATGTGATGATGGCTTCAACGGAGGGTGGCGTTGAGATCGAGAAAGTCGCCGAAGAGGCGCCGGAGAAAATTCTGAAGGAGTATGTTCATCCGGCGGTTGGATTGCAGCAATTCCAGGCGCGCAAACTCTGCTTCGGTCTTGGCTTGACGGGTGATGCATTCAAGAATGGGGTCAAGTTCATGCTTGAACTCTACAAGGCATACGAATCATCCGACGCATCACTAGCGGAAATCAATCCGCTGGTTCT
>JANONN010000283.1:0-7234 GCA_031420835.1 Ignavibacteriales bacterium
GCAGCACCCCGACCAACTCAATAGCCAACGACAAGAAACCCTGAAAGGGTGGCATACCTGTTTTGCCTGCCTGCCGCAGGCACGGCGTAACATCAGTTAAGAACCTTGACAAGGTTCACTGCGGAAATTATCGGAGGGGAACTTACAGAACGCTCACGGGAAAAGCAAGAGAAGGGATTTGAGAAACGACCTAAAGAATTCTTGCAACACCCAGCGTCACCACCGTTGTCCGTGGGGAAGCGAATCGGCGAGTCACATCCACACGTAGAAGACCAAGAATTCTGCTGAGTCCGATCCCGGCTTCGTAGTACCAGCCATCGGTCAATCTTGGAAGGAACGCGCTTCTTGCCGCTCCGCTCCACATCCGGGCGGCAGTCGCATACGTGAGGATCTCGATTCCATTCTTGTAAAGGAAGGGGATGTTGAGAGCGAGAAAGGGAACACTTCTGAAATTGTGTTCCGCAGACAGCACGACAAACTCCCCGCCCGCAAACTCCTTTACCCGTCCACCACGCAGTGTCCCAAAAGGGCCAAGCCCGCTGTACTGAGAATCAATGCCGAAAAGGAATTGCGCCGGCAGTTGGCCGCCTGATGTCCCTGCCACCAGTCGAAGATAAAGTGTCGGTGGGAAGAGATAGCTTGTGAGAAGAGTCGGCTGGTGCCATTCCGCTCGAAGGACATAGCGATTGAACTCGAACTGGCTCCTCAGCAACGAGCGATCCGAGTAGTCTGTCTCCAATTGCACATAGTCAGTTGTAATAATTCCAGGCGCGAAAGGTTCGCCCCCGTAGCGCAACTTCAGACGGACGCCGCGATAAAGCCCTTCATTGATCGGCGGATGTGCGCGATACCGACGGCCTCGGTAGAAGAGGCTGAAGTCCGTTCTTTGCAGCGCGCTCCGATGCGATTCGTTTGTGTACGTGAGCGCGATCGAGAATCGTGAGAGCGGTTTTGCCTCCGCAGTCAGCGCCCAGCCTTTCTTATAAAAATAGTCGCCATAATCATTCTTGGATAGAAGAGATGCTAAGGCGATGGAAAAAGAATCATATAAACCATCGTCAAGGAAACGGCCGATCGTTGTATGTCCTTCCACTCCGACGCTGTAATTCCTCGACGAATCGAGAAATACACGCGCCCCGATGCCGGCCTTCGTCCGTTTGTCTGACATTCCATATCCGACGCTTGCATTCAAACCTAACCAGCTCGCAACAGTGTCACGCTTATACTGTACGCCCGCAAACAAACCCTCGACTCGATTGAAACGCACAGCAAAATACCGAAGAGGCGACTCCGCGATCCAACTCAACGCCATAAGAGGGCCGGTGGGTCTCAATTGCCGCTCGAATGTTTGCGTGCTGTCAATTGTCTGGTAGGCTTTCCGTTCTTCGCCGGTCAGTGGCAGGACTTCATTCTGCGCCCAGAAGGTGGAATCGAACTTATCCGCCTCCGCGACCACAATCCGGCGCGGTTTCCGAAACACGGTATCCGGAATCTCAATATTGATCTTGTAGTCATAGATGCTTGAGGCTTTTTCCACACCAAGGCTCGGGACTGAAACGCCTGCAATCCCAATCTTGAGGTAACCCTTCACCCTGATATCGATGGGCATCCAGAACTGTTGTTCATAGAGCGCAAACTGCTGCCGGTAGGTGAACTTGATCTCTGAAACGAACGGAAAGATATAGACCTCATTGGGCGTTACTTCGACTCCAACGATTGCATAGGCGCTGTCAACGATATTGAGGGTGCCGAAGAAGAGCGGCACGACTCGGGATTTCGGATTTAACTGGATCGTGTAAACGGCAGGTCCGTCTCCTTCATGGGTTTGCAGAAGCTTGAAGTCATAGTAATCGAATGCATCTTTCGACGTCGGCCCGACAAAGCGGAATCCACCTAAAGCTATTTCATCGTCATAGAAGTTGGTGGTTCCACCGACCGCCGCCAGGTTCTGACTGACTTTGACGTTCTCCGTTTGCCGCCGTTGCTTGATGACCTCGCGAAGCGTATCGCCAACCTGCCAGTAGCCCGTTGTATATGTCTCCACGATGCTGGCAATGGCCGTGTCGAGGCGAGTACTTTGTCTTGTGAATGCTTCAAACTGGTAGGTCTTCAACAGTTCCGACCATTTGTGCTTGTTCTCAATAACCTTCCTCATGATCTGATACGCGGGGTCCTCCCCACTGACGACAATTTCAGGCATCTGGATCACCGTTGGCTTGAGACGGATATCCCTTTTGAGATCTTCGTTCACTGCAATCCGAACTGTGTCAGCCGCGTAGCCAATGAAGCTATAGATCAGCACGTAGGAACCGGGCTGGAGGATCAGCGCATACGCACCGTCTGCATTGGTGATCGTCCCACGCGAAGTGCCGACGATGCGGATGTTTGCGGCGGGAAGAGCTTCTCCGGTTGATGCGTCGCGGACAGTCCCGGAGAGGGTGACGGTCTGAGCCCAAGCGGTCTGTCCGAAGATGAAAAACAGGAGAACAAGAATTGAGGATTGAACCATTTAGCCATTTGATTCATTGAGTCAACCGTCCGATGACCCGATCGCTCGATGAATCAATCATCGTGTTTTTGGTGTGTTTCGTGGGCTGCGTAGTTACGGCTTCCTTACAAACAGATAATACGCGAATCCTGCGCCGAGTACGACATGCAGAGAAACCGCACCCCATCCTTGAACGTTGATCACGCCGGAAGTGGTTGCAAAGAGATCGAGCGTTCCGGTGAGAAGATGAACGGCGAGATTGCCGTACAGAATGGCATGGAGGGCGACGGAATCGGGAGCGTTTCGCACGATCCAATTGATAACACCGAGCGACAAGAGAAGTGCTCCAACTGACCGGCCGAGAAAGATCCCACCGGATGAGAGTGTAAGTCCCCACATGCCGAGGAACTCTTCCGGCATGAATAACATCCCAAGCCCGAACAGAATCGCGATAAGGGCGGCAATCGTCAAAAAGGTGCTACGTTTCATACGGATGCTCCTCTCTTGTGTTGGTGAATAGAGTTGGAATCACTACGAGTTTGGTTTTGCGTCATTCTTTCCAATCGCGAAAAGCAATATAAGCAGGAATCGCGGAAGCTTTCATTTCTCGCTTTTCAACTTGTTCATGCAGCCATTGAAACCACTCGTAATATGTCTGCCTCTTACTGGATGCACGCACTTCTACAAGATAGTTCTTGAATTTCTTACCCGATAGGATAATGATTCCGCTAAAAAAGTCTTCCACGAGCTGGATATCTATTTCACGTCTGAACACGAGGATGCCCAGACTCTCGAATGTTCCGAACATCACAAGAACACTTGTCATTCTATCTCCTAAGCGCTTTTCAATTTCTTTTCTTGATAATCCTTCGGGAAGGTCGAATACGATGTTGACAGCGTTAAGAAATTCAGGCGTTTGAAACGAATGCAACATTTGCAGCGCTGATTCTCTTGCTCTCTGTTTGTTGAGATGCCGAAGTTGCACAACGGCAAAGACCACTCCGGCAACAATTGACAACGTTGAGATGAGGTTTAAGAGGATAGTGAGATTCATAAATATCCTTGTAGAGGAGGGTCCCTGGTGGCCGGAGAGATCTCAGATGAGACGAGAGGCGTGGGCTTTGAGATAGTTGATTGGTTTGACGGCAGTATCGAGCTTCATTGATCTCCTAATAGTTGTCGACCATAACATAGGCTGAATTCAGATCGCACGCAAGATTGACGACAACCTCTCCCTCACCAAAGAGCCTCTTATCTAATGATGGTCGCTTGCCCTTATTCGTCTGTTGTGTTTCTGTCATAGTGGACCTTACATTGAGCATGATTGTTGACTGCCTCACAATGATTTTGTCACTCTCGTTTTCCGTAGACCCACATAAAATTCCGCCTCTCGACAAAATACCAGAAGAGCTTCATCGTCAATTGCATGAAACCAGCTAACACGAGTCCGGTCCACGACAGACAGATGAAAGCGAATCCGTATGTGTGAAGATAACCGCCATCGTACATCGGATGTTTCATGTATCGATAGATTCCTTTTCGAACCAGCAGGGCATGTCCTTCCGAGAAGAAAAAGTCATACCAATAATATCCTTTGGAACCAAGTGCTTTGATGGCTGCGGCCTTTATCGAGACGCCGACGAGCAGGAACACCAATCCGCTACCCACGAACAATGGCTGTTGCCTGACAATTTCATTTGAGTTTTCCACCGTTGCGAGAATGAAGAAGAACGCGTCAAGGTTCATCACGGCCACAACCCCGCGCTTAAACTTTCTGTAGGCTGTTTGGTTAGAATCCTTGGACAGCCGCTGTTGCTTCAATTGCCGGCTCAGCATAACCCAGATGTAGCCGACATAAGCAAGCCGTCCCGCTATTGCGACAATGGTTGAAACATACGGCGGCCCGGCGATCAAATCAGAGAGAACCTTCAGAGTACTGAGCCAGAAGAGGATCAGTTCTTCCACGCTAGACATTTCTTACGTTCCCCTAATCCTCACCCTGCGCTTTGGTGAACCCCATCGCTCCGTCGAACTCCTGAAGCTTCTCCACATGCATCCATCGGTATTCAATGCTGATGCGATGAATAAGGTCGAAGACGTCTTCGTCAGGCAGGTCACCATTATCAGAGCGCTGTACAAAGCGGCAGCGGAATTGGTCAACACAATCGGTCATCGCGCCCGTCGGGGGATACACCTTTGTTCCTCGATTAGAAATCATCTTCAGTCGCAATGGAGTTGACTTGCAAAGTTCTTCAAGCTTCTTGCCGATCTCTTCGGGTGTCGTTGCTGATTCAATGAAGACATCAACGCCGATGACCCGCCGGCGTGTGGGCTTCACGAAGTCAAAAGCGCTGGAAATTTGGGGAAGTTGAAGAGGCTTATACGTTCTCACTTTGGAGCGCTCCGCTTTGCGTCCGAGATTGGCAATGATGGCGTCGGTGTAGGCTGTTGTCGAGGCGCCTTTGTCGTAGCCCACTACATCGCCGGTGCGGACCTTTCCTTCTTCGAGGGTGAGGAGCAGTGCATGCTCGATGGTCGCGGCTGCCTCGAATTCGCCTAGATGTCGCAGCATCATAATCGCTGAACCCAGGAGAGCCGTTGGGTTGACCACGTTCTTGCCGGCGTATTTTGGCGCAGAGCCGTGCACGGCTTCGAAGATAGCGACGTCAGTGCCAATGTTTGCCGATGGCGCAAATCCCAATCCGCCGATCAGGGCAGAGGTCAGATCGCTGATAATGTCGCCGTTCATGTTGGTGGTGACAATCACTTCAAATTGCTCAGGCTTCTTGACCAACTGGTGCGCGCAGTTGTCAATGATGATATGCTGAGCTTCGATGTCGGGATATTCTTTTGCGACATCCTCGAACGTGCGTTTCATGGTGCCTTCCGTAAGCTTCATGATGTTCGATTTGGTTGCGCAGTGAACGCGCGTTCGCCCCTCGGCGCGAGCAAGCTCGAACGCCAGCCGGACAATTTTTTCGCAACCCTTCCGCGAGATGACCTTAAGGCATTGCGCGACGCCGGGAGTCTGCATGTGTTCGATGCCGGCATAGAGGTCCTCGACGTTTTCCCGCACGACCACGAGATCAATTCCGCGACCACTGTATGGAGTATGCACGCCGGGCAATTCACGCACCGGACGAAGATTCCCGTATGTCTCAAACAACTTTCGTAAGGTAACATTGGCGCTCTTCTCTCCAAACCCAACAGGCGTCTCGAGTGGACCCTTCAGAGCCACGCGCGTCTTCCGAATTGATTCGATCGTTTCGGCTGGAACGCCCGATTCAAGTCCCCTCTTGAAAACGCTTGCTCCAGCTTCTCGTTCCTCCCACTCAATAGGAACACCAGCGGCTTCGATAATTCTTTTGGCTGCATTGATAACTTCCGGGCCGATCCCATCGCCGGGGATCAACGTAACAAGGTGTTTGCCTGATGCTGTTTTGTATGCCATGGTTGATTGCCTTATGTAGTTTATTTCGTAGTAACTGCCAATGAACCTCAATTAGAGATTACATCCAATATGCGCAAAGGTTCATTCCCAAAACAGATCAAAACGCAGTTTTGATAATTGTCTACTCAGCGTACATATTGTATGGTAGTAGAACCCCTATGGCGAAGCCATTCCTTCGGAACGGGGTTCTGAACTCTACTGTTATTTCTGAACTACACACGTGCAATCCCTATGGCGAAGCCATCACTTTGTGACGGGATTGGTAATCTGACGCGGTTTTCGGAAAGACTCCGGTAGGAGTCGTCCCGATGTTTTACATCGGGATAACAAGAACCAAAAATAGAAAAAAGTCCGCCTTCGGCGGACGTAAGGAGTTCAACTCGCCAGCATCGTCTATTGGCTAAATGGCTTTATTGAAAAACATGCTGAGTAGTTACATTACGTTTATCAAAACACCGCAGTGCTATTGCGAACCTTCAAATGAGAAATCAACGTCAGAACAACTGTGGCTTCCAAAAAGGGAACATGAATGTCCAACCAAAAAGAGATGATATCACAATGTGAATGATCAAGTACGCCGCGAAACCCACGAACCAGTACAGAATCAATTTCCGGGGCGTTGGTTTGAAGAAATAGTATGAGAGTAGTAAGAAAGCAAGTGTTGGAACTGAATACGATACCAGCCCCGGCAGATGCATGACTGAGGCGAAGAGCTTTCCGAGCAAATTGCTTACCGTGGCGATGATAAGCGCCTTCACAACAGGTGGGGGCGTGATTTACAAAACGACTTGGTTACCAACAAGAATCGTGATAGCCATTAAGACAATGGAAATCACGATCTCAACGATGGGGCTTGTTTCCATAAGGTTAGGTTCTTAGAAGGTTGTTGAAAACCAAAACCACAGTCACCCTGAGCGAGCGTTTCTAAGCGAGTCGAAGGGTGAGCAGTGAGACGACGATGCTGGTCCGTTTCACCGCGCCTTATTTGTAAATCAGATTGAACAATTTATTGGCTAAATCCCTGTCAAGGTCTTTGAGAATCTTGTATTGGTCCAAAGCCGAACTCTTGTCGCCATTTAACAAATAAGCAAAACCAAGATTGTAGTGTGCCTTGGCAAAATCAGGCTTGATGCGGATTGCCTGCTTGAAGGATTCTACAGCTTCCTGATAGCGCCCCAGCTCACCATAAGCCACACCAAGATTGCTGTGTGCCTCGGCATCATCAGGCTTGATACGGATTGCCTGTTTGTAGGATTCTATCGCTTCCTCGTAGCGCCCCAGCTCGCTATAAGCCA
>JANONN010000284.1:0-3126 GCA_031420835.1 Ignavibacteriales bacterium
AGCTCCTCAGCATTTTTTTTCTCTTTGAGCAATTGGCGTTGCTTTTCTTTCTCAAGCGCAATAGGCATGCACGGTCCCCCCGACATAAATTCTACAAGGCCGTCATAGAAGGGCCTGCCTTTGTGAACGGCGTAAAAAGCACCGGCGGTCTCTTTTGTCAATCGTACCATCTTCATGCTCAGAATCCTAAATCCCGCTTTTTGAATTCGGGCAATCACTTCGCCTTGGAGGTTCTTTCGAACACAATCGGGTTTGAGAATGGCTAATGTACGTTCTGCGGGCATGGTTTGTTGTTCCTGGTTTCGGGTTTACGGTTTACAGTTTACAGTTTTTACGGTTCAAAGTTCGTCGTTCAAAGTTCGTCGTTCAAAGTTCGCGTCTTACGTTTCATTATTGTCCATTTATCCAACAATCCATTCATCCGCTGTCATCTTCCTCCTCGTCCCTTTCGCGCTGCAAGAGCTTTCGTCCTTTTCGCCGCCATTCTTTCCTTCGATCTCTTTGATGCGCCGATCGGTCGTAACTTCTTGGGTCTCTTGAGCGATGGGCGCGAACTCTTCTTCGAATTCAGAACTCTTTCCATCATTTCGCCAATGAGGGCCGGGCTATCAACGACGTGGATGCCCGCTGCTTTCATCGCTTTCATCTTTTCGTCCGCTGTTCCTTTACCGCCGGAGATGATCGCGCCAGCGTGACCCATGCGTCGTCCCGGCGGAGCGGTACGACCCGCGATGAATCCAACGACCGGCTTCTTCACATACTTCTTGATGTACTCTGCCGCTTCCTCTTCTGCTGTTCCACCAATCTCGCCAATCATGATAATGGCATCGGTGTTCTTGTCTTCATTGAAAAGCTGGATCGCATCCAGAAAGCGTGTTCCAATAATCGGATCGCCACCGATGCCGATGCAGGTTGATTGTCCGATCCCACGCTCGGTCAACTGCCAGACCGCTTCGTACGTCAACGTTCCGCTGCGGGAGATGAGTCCGACGCGACCCGGCTTGTGAATAAACCCGGGCATGATGCCGATCTTGCACTCACCCGGAGTGATAATGCCGGGGCAGTTCGGGCCAATCATACGGGCACCTTTTGCTCTAAGATACTCATACACTTTGATCATATCGCTGGCCGGAATGCCTTCAGTGATCGTCACGATCACTTTGATCCCGGCATCCCCCGCTTCCATGATGGCATCCGACGCGAATGCAGCGGGAACAAAAATGACAGATGCATTTGCTCGCGTCTCCCTCACGGCGTCTGCGACAGTATTGAAGACCGGCACATGTTTGGCGAATTGATCTTTGTCATTCCCCCCATACTTCGTTCCGCCCTTGCCGGGAGTAACGCCGGCAACGACATTCGTTCCGTATTCGATCATCTGTTTCGTGTGAAATGTTCCCTCGCCGCCAGTGATGCCTTGAACGACGAGACGGGTGTGTTTACCAACAAGGATGCTCATAGAAGATTCGGTTTCACGTTGAAGGTTGAAGGTTCAAAGTTGACAGTTGCCAGTTTGTAATGTGCAGTGTGTAGTTTACGGTTCAAAGTTCAAAGTTGCGCGGCCTCCAAGAAATCTGCAACACGGAGAATTGTTGCTTCATCAAACTGTTTGCTCAAAATCTGCAAACCAATCGGCAGTCCGCGGCGATCATTGCCACACGGAATGCTAATGCCGGGGATGCCTGCTAAGTTCGCCGACGTTGTATAGATGTCGGATAGATACATCTGCAGCGGGTCGTCTATTTTTTCTCCGGCCTTGAATGCCGTTGTGGGTGAAGTGGGAGTGATCAGGCAATCAACTTCCCGGAACGCCTTGTCGAAATCCTCCTTGATCAACCTCCGCACTTTCTGTCCTTTCCGATAGTAGGCATCATAATAGCCGGCAGACAGGACGTACGTGCCTAACATAATTCGGCGTTTCACCTCCGGGCCAAACCCTTCGCTCCGCGATTTCGTGTACATCTCAAGCAGATCCTTCGCGCCTTTGGTGCGGTATCCATAACGAGCGCCATCGTAACGCGCAAGATTCGATGATGCCTCCGCAGTTGCTAGTATATAGTAGGTTGCGATGGTGTACTCAGTATGTGGCAGCGAGACACTCTTGATGATCGCTCCGTTCTTTCGCAACACATCAATTTTCGATTCTACCGCACCGCGAATTTCTTCATCGAGAGAGTCGCTGAAGTACTCCTGCGGAACTCCAACACGAAGCCCTTTCACATCCTTTGTGAGCGACGCGACAAAATCCGGAACCGGTTCGGTTGACGATGTTGAATCGTTCTCATCGTGTCCAGCGATAACACTCAGAACGTACGCAGAATCCTTCACGGTTAACGAAAATGGACCGATCTGATCGAATGAAGAAGCAAACGCCACGAGTCCATACCGAGAAACTCGGCCGTACGTGGGCTTCAATCCTACCACACCGCAGAACGATGCAGGTTGACGAATCGAGCCTCCGGTATCGGTGCCAACCGACGTGGTAGACATCCCAGCTTTCACAGCGACCGCAGAGCCACCACTTGATCCGCCGGGGACGCGAGACTCATCCAACGGATGTTTCACACGACCAAAAGCGGAGTTTTCGGTTGATGACCCCATGGCAAACTCATCCATGTTCGTTTTGCCGATGATGATCGCGTCGGCGTCCTTCAGCTTCTTCACAACAGTCGCATCGTACAACGAAACGAAGTTCTCCAATATGTGCGATCCACACGTTACCTCCTCCCCTTCTATCGCGATCACATCTTTGATCGAGACCACCATCCCCGCAAGCGGTCCTGCCGACCCGGCCGCCAGTTTCTCATCTACCGTGCGAGCTTGCTCCAACGAATTCTCAGGAAAGACAGCGAGAAAGGCATTGAGGGACTTTCCACGCTCGATCGTCGCGAGATACTCCTCAGTCGCCTTCTCGCACGTCGTCGCTCCTGAAGAGAGTTCTGCCTTGATTGTCTCAAACGTTTTCATGGAAGGATAGACGTGAGAGCTGTATCCCCAGCTGTGAAGGAGTTGTCGGAAAGGCACGTGCCTGCACGCCACAGTTCGTTTCGGCACGCAGGCGTGGGCCGGGACTCCTGAACAAAACAAGTTGGTGAGAAACCATAAAGAGCGGGAGTCCTTCCACAC
>JANONN010000285.1:0-7890 GCA_031420835.1 Ignavibacteriales bacterium
CAAGGTTCTCTGAGATGAACTGGAGGTTCCTCTGCAAAAAGTCCGACATCTCTCCCGCATCCCCCGCCATATGTCGGACTTCTACGCCAATGTGTCTTTCTCTTCAGCTCATCGCTCCGGAGTTTTGATAATTGTCTCCCCTTTGAATACTCTCTTCACTTCTTCTGCATCCTGCTTCGACCCCACGATGTCACCCCAATGCATCGGAATGACAAGTAATGGCTTGAAGATGTTTGCCATTTCACCCGCTTCCTTCGCTGCCATTGTGTAAGTCCCACCACATGGCAACAACGCCACATCGGTTCTAACGGATCGCATCTCCGGAATAGCGTCCGTGTCGCCAGAATGGTAGATTCTCTGGCCGCTTGAGAGCGTCATAATGTAGCCCACCCATTTGTTCTTCTTGGGATGGAATTCCTTTCCGAGATTGTAGGCGGGAACCGTGCTAAGGGAAATCTCTCCTACTTCGTATTTCCCATCGGGTAGCACGGATTTCGATCCCTTCAGCTTCGGGGCAACATCATTCGGTGCAAAGAACAGCGTTGTATCTTTTCTCAATTGATTGATATCGTCGAGAGAAAAGTGATCGTAGTGGGCGTGAGTGATGAGAATGACGTCGGCCTTTGGTGAATTGGCAGCAAGCTTCCACGGATCAATGTAAATCTGGAGCGAACCGTCTTGGATGCGGAAGCTCGCATGACCCAACCAGTGAATGTGTTTGTGTTCCATCTGCTCCCTCCCGGACAGTCTGTCAACCCTTCTTTAACCGTTCTCTCGCCTTTGCATAGCCGGGCTTTAGAATGTCATAGATGATCGCAATACGCTGCTTGTAAGGAATGAACGCACTCTTCATCGCGTTGATGGTAAGCTTCTCCAGCTCATCCAGTTTCAGACCGAACACTTCTGCGGCCGTTTGGAATTCATCTGTCAGAGTAATGTTGCTCATGAGCCGGTCATCTGTGTTCAACGTAACCCTGAACTTGTACCGGTAGTAAATCCCAAACGGGTGATTCTCCAACCTGTCAACGGCTCCTGTGTGCACGTTACTCGTCAGGCACATTTCAAGGGGGATGCGTTTGTCCAGTACATACTGAGCGAGCCTTCCCATACTCATTACCTGGCCATCTTTCAACTTCATATCCTCGATCAACCGCGTCGCATGACCGATACGGTGAGCGCCGCACCACTGGATCGCCTGCCAGATCGATTCTTTACCAAACGCCTCCCCAGCATGAATCGTAATGTTGAAGTTTTCCCGTTGAATGTAATGGAATGCATCCACGTGCTTCTTGGGCGGATATCCTCCTTCTTCGCCGGCAAGGTCAAAACCGACGACTCCACGATCCCGAAAATCCACCGCAAGCTCGGCGAGCTCCTGTGAAATGGAGGGCTTCATGTTCCGCATCGCGCACAGGATAAGGCCGTAATGAACTCCAAACTTTTTCTTCCCTTTTTCCAACCCGCGCAGCACGGCTTTCACGATCGTTTCCCAATGTAGCCCTTTGCCAGCGTGGAAGATGGGGGCGAAACGAGTTTCGACGTACACAACGCCGTCGTTCTTCATATCCTCCAACATCTCATACGCAGAGCGCTCCAACGCCTCCTCGGTCTCCATGACTCCACACGTGTGCTCGAACCCTTCCAGAAAAAGTGGAAGACTTCCGCGTGCAGCGCCGCGATGGAACCACTCGGCAAGCTCACCCGCATCGGTAGTCGGAAGTTTCTTGTATCCGACATCTTTCGCCAGCTCGATCACCGTTTGCGGACGCAAGCCTCCATCGAGATGATCGTGTAAGAGGACTTTTGGAAGAGTCCGGATGAATTCTTTTTTGAGCTTCATGGAATTGGCTTTCATTCAAAAGAAGATTGGCTAGTGCAGTTTCCCGATTTTGGATTCGACCACGTCAATGAGTGTGCCTTCTTTCAGAAGTTCTTGAGCTTTGTTGATGTCATTGTAGAGAACCCGGTCCTCATCTATGTGAGAGATATGCTTTCGAACAAACCTGTATGCTGACTCGGTTCCAGCACCTGCTTTCATTGCAGGAAGTCCGTTCAGTGCTCGTGCGAAATCAAGACCCTGGCATGCACAGAGAATCTCGATGGCGATGACCGTCTGCGCGTTCTTCAACACGCGCCAAGCTTTCTGAGCGCCGATGGAGCCCATACTATTGTGGTCTTCCTGGTTTGCCGATGTGGGTATCGAGTCAACGCTTGCGGGGTGACACAACACTTTGTTTTCCGAGACGATGGACGCAGCCGTGTATTGTGCAATCATTAGACCGGAATTCAATCCACCATGCGATGTTAGGAAACGCGGAAGCCCGGAAAGAGTACCGTTTACAAGGCGTTCGATGCGTCTCTCAGAAATATTGGCAAGCTCGGCAAGAGCAATGGCGAGAAAATCCAGTGCAAGCGCGATCGGCTGCCCGTGGAAATTTCCTCCTTCAAGGTGTACGCCATCCTCAGGAAAGATCAACGGATTGTCGTTGGCAGAGTTGATCTCAATAGAGACTACGTTCGCAACATAGTCAATCGCATCCCGTGATGCTCCATGAACTTGCGGAACGCATCGCATCGAATACGCATCTTGAACGCGCGGGTCGTCATACCGGTGTGATTCGCGGATCTCACTTCCCTTCATCATCGCGCGCATGTTTCTTGCCACAGCCCGTTGTCCTTTGAACGGGCGCAAGCGGTGAATGCGATCGTCGTACGGGGTATCACTGCCGCGAAGCGCTTCGACGCTTATCGCCGCTGAAATATCCGCAATCTTACACAATCGTAGTGCCTCATAGACGGCAAGAGCGGCGTAGGCGGTCATCATCTGAGTGCCGTTGATGAGCGCCAATCCTTCCTTTGCGGTAAGCTTCACAGGCTTCAGCTTAGCACGCTTCAAAGCGAGAGCGGAATTTTCTCGCCGATTCCCGTTCTTCCAAACTTCCCCTCTGCCCATCATCGCAAGGACCATGTGAGAAAGCTGGACAAGATCGCCGCTTGCTCCCACCGAACCTTGGGAAGGGATTACCGGAACAATCCCCTTGTTGATCATCTGGACAATCACCTCTACTGTTTGATGACGGATCCCCGAATACCCTTTTGCCAGGGCATTGATACGCAGCAACATCATCGCTCGCGCAACCTCCGGGGGAATTGGATCACCTGCACCAGCAGCGTGGCTCAAGATGAGGTTTTCCTGGAGCTGCTCGATGTTTTCTTGTGAGATGCGGACATTCGCGAATTCCCCAAAACCGGTCGTGACGCCGTAAACCGTCTCGGCTCTGTCTAACCACTGTTCGACAAGAGCACGCGATGCTCTCATTCGCTTCATTGCACGTGGCGAGAGCCTCACAGATCGGCCATCAATTGCAACATCGTTAATGTCGCTGATAGTGAGTGAATCGCCGTCAAGAACGCAAGGACTCATGTGAGTAAATTCCACGACTGTGATGAGGAATGCTTGGACAATGTAGCAGAGCATGTTCTGAAATTCAACACGATACGGATCACAATTCTTGGTTTGACTTTTCGAGCGATTCTCGCTATTATCTCCTTCACAAAAACTACTCCACTCCCGTAATTCACACCAGCGGGGACCCGAACCAATCGGAACGGAGGCCGAGTCCCCGAGACGAATCACATCCAGCCGATGGAAAACAAAGATACTATCAACATTCTTATTGCGGACGACGAAGACGGATTGCGTACGACAATCGCAGCATGGCTGACGGACGAGGGCTTTCATGTTGACCAAGCCCTCGATGGCCTGGAAGCAATCAAAAAGGTCCAAACAAAGGATTTTGACATTGCTCTCCTCGATATCAAGATGCCCGGAGCCAATGGTCTTGAGGTTCTTCGGTACATCAAGAAGAATTCTAACCCGACCGAGGTCGTGATGATGACAGGCATGAGCGATGTTAGTATGGCTGTCGAAGCGATGAAGTTGGGGGCAAAGGAGTATTTGACCAAGCCGCTCGATATGGATCAACTCGTCCCCCAGCTCCGCAACCTCCTAAAGTCCCGAGATGCTGAGGATCGCATTCGCCGCCTGCAAGCCGAACACACCGCACGCCTCCTGTACGACCTCCATAATCCCATCGCCGGTCTGAAGCAAAGCATTGGCTATCTTCTCAAAGGAATGGCAGGTTCGCTCGGTGACCATCAGAAAGAGCTTCTCGGCTACATGACCACTTCCATTGACAAGGTCGTTACGCTGCTCAACGACATGATGGATTTGACAAAGCTCGAAGGCGGACGCGTCCGGCTGAACAAAGGGATCAGTAATCTTGCGCTCACGGTGGAGAAAGCCGCCCAGGAGTTTCGCGTCCCTATTCAGTCGAGTAAAATCACGCTTGACGTATATTCTGACCCAGAACTTCCACCACTTGAATTCGACTCAGAGAAAACCGAGCAGGTGCTTCAGAATTTCTTGAGCAATGCCGTCAAGTATACACCGGCTCAGGGGGCAATTGTCATCCAGACGAGAAAGGTAGCGCTCGTTCTTGAAGAAGGACAACAGCCAAGCGATTACGTGATGGTATCCGTTTTCAACAGCGGACCCGGAATCCCAAAGGAAGAACTGCCGCTCATCTTCGACCGCTATCGCAACGTAACCACTGAAAAAACAGACAAGAACAAAACCTCCGGTCTAGGACTCATCATCTGTCAGCGCATTATCGAGGCACACAATGGCAAGGTTTGGGTGGAATCCGAACCCGGCAAAGGCGCTACCTTCTTCTTTGCTCTCCCGGTAAAGTAGCTCATTTCAATGGCCCCTCCTTCAACTTCAATACTTGCTGTTGATGACGAAGAATCTTTTCTCTCCGTGCTGGATGGCTTGCTGACGCAGGAAGGGTATTCCGTAGAAACCGCACGGGATGGAGTAAAGGCGATCAACATTCTTCAATCCCGAACTTTTGATTTAATCCTTTTGGATGTCAAGATGCCGCGCGTGGACGGCGTGGAAGTACTTAAGTTCATCAAGGATCATTACCTGGACACTCAGGTCGTAATGCTCACCGGCGTCAATGACGTGAAAATTGCAGTTGAGTGCATGCAGAGCGGCGCCTATTCCTACGTGACCAAACCGTACTCAGGCAACGAGCTTCTGGTTCTCCTTGATCGCGCCCTGGAACGACGTCGGCTTGTGCAGGAAAACAAGGTCCTGAAAGTAGAACTTGCCCGACATGCCCTCTCGGCGCAGATTGTCGGACAAAGCAAAGCGCTCATGGAAGTATTGAGTGTCGCAAAGAAAGTTGCCCCCACAGATTCGACGGTGCTTGTTCAAGGACCGAGTGGAACTGGTAAAGAACTGATCGCAAACTTCATCCACAAGAATAGCCTCCGTAGTGAAAAGCCATTCATCGCACTCAACTGTGCCTCAATCCCTGAGACCCTTATTGAGAGCGAGTTGTTTGGTCATGAGAAAGGCTCCTTCACCGACGCCATTGCACTGAAGCAGGGTATCGTTGAGATTGCAAACGGAGGAACGCTCTTCCTTGACGAAGTGGGCGAAATTAGTTTGATGATCCAACCGAAGATTCTTCGGTTCCTTCAAAGCGGCGAGTACCGACGCGTTGGCGGAACAAAGAACATGAAAACCGATGTCCGCGTTATCTCTGCCACCAACAAAGATCTACGACAGGAGATTGGCAAAGGAAAATTTCGTGAAGATCTGCTCTATCGCCTCAACGTGATTACGCTCTTCATTCCGAATCTCAAAGATCGAAAGGAAGACATTCCGCTGCTTGTGGACTATTTCTTGAAGAACCGGTTCGTTCATGAACCGAAGCGAATTGATCCAAAAGCGCTCGAAGTATTGATGAAGTATCATTGGCCCGGCAACGTGCGCGAGTTGGAGAACGTCATCGAACGCGCCGCTATTCTTTGTCAGGATAATGTGATACGAATGGATGATCTCGCATTGCCACTGGGAATGCGCGCATCCATGACTCATGGTGGTGATGCTTCATCGGGAAGCTCGCTCCTCGGAAGCGCTGTGCCGATACGGGACGTTGAGAAAGCCCACATCGACGGTGTGCTCAAGGGAGTGAATTGGAACAAGAACATCGCAACAAAAATCCTTGGCATTAGCCTGAAAACACTCTACACGAAGATCCAGCAATACAACCTCTCCAAGGACTGAGGGCGATCCAACGTCTCGGGTAAAGCTCACCCTTCTTCATCGTTCATTTCCAAAGGACCTTCCACCATGCAGTTGTATCTCCTTAGACATGGGGATGCTGTTGAGTCAACCACACTTCACGACAGCGAACGACCGCTGAGCGAGCTCGGCATACGACAGGCACAAGCGGCTGGACGATTCCTCCACTCTCTTTCGATTTCTCCACAAGCGACACTTTGTAGCCCTCTCCTTCGCGCACGACAGACGGCCGAACAAGTAAATGTATCACTTCAATGTGAAAACTTCAGCCAATCGGAACATCTAACGCCGACCAGTGATCCACGCAATCTCCTCAACGATCTCAACGCAAGTTCGCATGACTCACTTCTTCTTGTCGGACATCTACCGTTCCTCGGCGATCTTATTTCACTTTTGTTAGATGCTCGGGGAGATTTGAGGTTTGAAATTAGAAAAGGAACCCTTGCCGCACTTGATGTCTCTCGTCCTTTCAATCAATCATCGGGAACCCTCCAATGGCTTGTAACAATAGAGCAGATGATGCTCGTCTAATTCGTTTCACGTCATCCAGAACTCATGAAGATTGATGAGCTTGGTAGACTGGCCAAGAAGTTTCAAGTATTCGTTCGCTCTTCCAATACCGGGCTGGATGATACACTGATGAAGTTCTGGTCAGAGATCGCCGCAATGCGAGAGCCATTCGATCTGGACGTTGATGCTGACATGGCAAAGTTCGTTTTTGCCAATGGTCGTGGAATGCATATTAGCACCAGCACCCGGAGATTCCACCGTCCGAAGCGGACCAAAAAGCCCACCAGCGTTACCATCGTCTTGGGGGCTTTCAAGAAAGAAATGAACGATCCGGAGAGCCAGCTCATCCCGTGTGATCGTGCGGGAAGGATTGATTGTTGCTATTTTGGAATGTCGGAGGAAGAAACGGAGCTGGGCTTGTTCTTTGTGAAACAGCTTATTAAACTGAAGCCAAAGAATCTGAAAAAAGTAGAACGACGATCCGTCATTCGCCCGAGACTACGGCGGTAGGAGGATGCCATGGATATCAAGATAGTCAAAATCGAAAAGCCGGAGATGACCAACTTCATCTTGGGGCAGTCTCATTTCATCAAAACCGTTGAGGATATCCACGAGGCGATTGTTCAAACGAATCCCGCAATGAAGTTTGGTCTCGGCTTCTGCGAGTCCTCCGGACCTGCGCTCGTTCGATGGACAGGCAATGATGCATCACTCATCGAACTCGCCAAGAAGAATGCGATAAACCTTTCATGCGGGCATTGTTTTATCCTCTTCATGGAGCAAGGATTCCCCGTCAACATCCTCAATACTATCAAATCGATCCCTGAAGTGTGCACTATCTACTGTGCAACCGCAAACCCGGTGGAGGTCATAGTGGCTGAGACCGACCAAGGTCGTGGGATTCTCGGAGTGATTGATGGGATGAAGACAAAGGGAATCGAGAACAACGAAGAGATTAAGAAACGAAAAGAATTGCTAAGAACCATCGGCTATAAGCTGTGAAATTCAGTGAAAATTTCACAGAGAGACACGAGAGGTTGACACGCCAGCCCGCCGTGCGGTCCGGCGGGGAGTTCCACAGAGCAAGATGAAACACTTGAGTAACTGATGTTACGCACAGGAAGACTTCGTCGTGAGCGCTCAGTCGAACGATATGTAGCCCTTTCAGGGCAAGATGGATTCTTGATTTGTTGTTTCCGAGGGCGTCGCCCTCGGTTGTA
>JANONN010000286.1:0-2642 GCA_031420835.1 Ignavibacteriales bacterium
AAATAGTTCGACTGTTGGAACACGATGAAAGCTCCAGTCACTTGTGTGGCGGGAGCTTTTTCGTTTTCCAGACGGATGGATTCGGTTCTGAATGATTGTTACATTGGGGACGCATGAAGCAAAAGCGTCCAAGTACAAAAGCTGTCCTTCTTGACCGTGAAGGTCTGATCCATCCGCGAGTTGTTTCGTGGGTTGATCGACATTTACATTCGATTCTGCTTGAGACCACACGGCGCGACCGTCACAACAATCGATCCTACCTTTTTGACTCTCCTGTTCAGATTGTGTCTTGTAAGAACCTCGACGAGGTCGAAGGATGTCTGGGTGAGATTGAGCATGCCCTGAAAAACGGTCTCTATGCTGCCGGCTACATGACGTATGAAGCTGGATACGCATTCGAGCCTGTCTTTCGCTCTATCACTCGTCTCCCGACTCCTCTTCTCTGGTTCGGGCTTTTCGAGAATCCAATCATTTATCATCACTCCTCAGTGCGCATCGAAAGCGGCAGGAACAAACTGAAGGCTTTTGAAGAGAAGGTCGTAAGCGATGAGCGCGCCAGCGAAGTTCGTTCCCTTCGCAACTCCATTTCAGAAACAGGATATCGAGATTCCATCAGGAGAATAAAAAATTACTTGGAGGAGGGGGATACCTACCAAGTGAACTACACTCTTAAGATGAAGTTTCATGTTGGAGGAAGCGCATCTTCACTCTACACGCTCTTAAGAAACAGGCAGAGAGTGGGTTACGCGGCGCTCTTGAACATGGGAGCAACGAGAATTCTTTCCTTCTCACCTGAGATGTTCCTCAAGAGGGAAGGGAGCTTGGTTACCCTGAAGCCAATGAAAGGGACCGCTCCCCGTGGTCGAACGAATGATGAGGATGATGCTCAGATTGGCTCCCTTCGCGCATCCGGAAAAAACAAGGCGGAGAATCTCATGATTGTAGATCTTCTTCGAAACGACGTGGGGCGAATTGCAGCGACCGGATCAGTCAGGGTCACTAAGTTCTTTGAGATCGAAAAGTATGAAACCGTTTTTCAGGCGACATCCACGATAAAGGCCAGACTTCGAAACAAAACCGGTGTTCCTGATCTTGTTCGAGCGCTCTTCCCAAGCGGCTCTGTGACCGGTGCGCCGAAGATCCGCACGATGGCAATTATCAATAACTCGAAAAAGAACCCCGGGGAGTGTACACTGGCGCAATCGGGTTTTGGGCGCCGCGAAGAAAAGCTCTGTTTAATGTTGCGATTCGAACAGTGGTTGTCGGCAAGGACGGTGGGGGCGAGATGGGAATTGGTAGCGGGGTGGTAGCCGACTCCGATGTCGACTCGGAGTTTCAAGAATGCCAGTTGAAAGGGAGATTCCTGACCGATCCCGTTCCCGAATTTAAGTTGATCGAGACGATGAAATGGGACAGAACATCGGGCTGGTTCTTGCTTGACCATCACTTTTGGAGATTGAATTCTTCCGCGCGGTACTTTGATTTTAGAGTCGACGAGAAAAAGGTCCGACGGGAGTTGAAGGAGATGGAAAAACTATTCCGGCGACAGTACGGACAGGGTGAGACCGTTCGTGTCAGGCTAACGCTTAGCCGTGTCGGCGAGGTTGAAACAGAACACCGCAGACTTGAACCGTCACGCGGCGTGCAGCGAGCTGTCCTTTCGAATACGCCAAGAGATTCAAGAGATCGCTTTCTGTTTCACAAGACAACGAACAGAGAACTCTACGACCGCGAGCTTGAGCAATTCAAAAAGCTCGGCTACTTCGATGTGGTTTACCTGAATGAACGAAATGAAATAACGGAGGGTGCGCGGGCGAATGTGGTAATCCTTCTTGACGGAATTCTCTACACACCGCCCATAGATTGCGGAGTTCTTCCGGGCACCTTCCGCGCGCATTTGCTTGAGCAATCAAAGATTAGAGAGAGGGTCTTGAAGCTAGATGATCTCCGTTCTGCGCAGAGCATCTATCTTTGTAATGCGCTTTATGGACTTGTAACTTTGAAGCTTGAGACAACACAAACGAACGAAGGAAACACTTATGCCCAACCGCTGGCTGTTGAAAACTGAACCCACAACATACTCGTACGATAATCTCGGTCGCGACGGGAAGACTCGATGGGATGGGGTCATGAATCCGGTCGCGCTCAAGAATATCCGCGCAATGATGAAGGGCGATGTGGCGCTTGTCTATCACACGGGGAACGAGAAATCGGTTGTAGGAATTGCTGAGATTATAAGCGACGCTTATCCCGATCCGAAAGCGGACAATCCGAGGATTGTCGTTTTCGACATTGCTGCGAAGAAGAAGCTCGCACGTCCCGTGACGCTGGCGGAGATCAAGGCGAAGAAGTTTTTTGCCGGGTTTGATCTTGTAAAGTACTCGCGGCTGTCGGTCATGCCGATAAGCAAAGAGCATTGGGATGAGATTGTGAAGTTAGCGGGAGGAGCGTAAGGGGGCGGAAGGGGTCTGATGTAGTCATTTCTCTGCGGTTTCTTTCAACCTCGCCTGAACCTTCGGACCTGTCAGTTCCTTCAGCGCGTCGTTCGCGATCCAGCGGGCGCTCTTCGAGTCGATCTTCTGAATATCTTTCGCAAGTGACGTCGCCTTCTTGTTCAGCTCGTGATTCCTTTTTCCAATTTG
>JANONN010000287.1:0-2237 GCA_031420835.1 Ignavibacteriales bacterium
TTAACGAGGTATAAAAAACTTTTAAGGTCTGTTACAATCTTGATTCCCTTGTCTTCATAGTACTGCTGCGCTGCGGCTGAAGCTTCGTCCGATATTGTTCCAGAAGTGACAATCATACCGAAATCAGCCGACTCAGCCTCAATACCCTTTATCAGTTGTTCAACAACATCTCTTGCGACAGGCGGTTCAGCTTGCCAATGTTTGGCTTGAATAGCAATGACTTGCCGAAATACGCCTGCAACAGAAAATGTCGCCAAAACATCTGCACCTTTGTCTTGATTGCGTGGAATCACTCTGGCATCTGAGGCCCCCAGTCCCTTCATCACTTCTTTTACAAGGTGTTCGAAGCCGAAGCTGTCCATTCGTCCCCCCCCTAATTTCAGTAAGAGTTTGCTCGACAAGGCGTTGCTGCAGATCTCTATGGAATGTCGGTTGATTGTCGAGAGGTGCAGACGCAAGACAATCTTCTATCTCAGCTAAAAGGTCAGTAGCAGGTGCGGACGTTGATTGAATCTTCATTCGAGAAACAAGAGCTGACTTGGCGAGACTCCGAGAAATGGGGTTCTTGTCGTTCAGCCATTCCACGATTCGTCGGTAGGCGGTATCGTCGTTGACTTTTGATTCGTCATAGAACGCAGGGCCAATGATTTTTGCTACATAGAATTCGGCTCCATATGGAACCACGACAAAATCTGCAATCTTCATCTCACGGATGAAGCGCGACATATGGCCAGCCGCTGCCCCAGCTTTGCGCAGATTCTTTTCCCTTGGATAGTACGAACGACGAATTATCTCACGGAATTCCTCCCACGATAACGCGTCGTTAAGAAGGCCATCGGCATTTGCCCAACCGATGATGATCTGGTTGTTTGTAAGAGCCTCGGGCATTCGGTCGATGCCACTGGGCGATATTCTCAGGACGAACGCTTGCTGCTTCATATTTGGGTATCCTTTCTGTAAGTGGTGAACATTTTCAACTGAACTGGCAGTGGCACATAACAATTCAGAATACTCCCGCGATTCTAGGAGGAAACCGCTGTCGATGAGGTTCTCCACAATTATCCGATTTCATTTCCCAATGTCGAACAAACACTGCATAGTGCGCGCTTTTCATGTGTCCTCAATTAGTTATTTGCCTTTATTTGCCTTCACAATCTCCCGCGCCTTTGCCGTAACATACGCCTTCAGCTTCTTTGGTTCAATAACCGTCACCTTCCCTCCCCACGTCATCACCCAGTTACCAATTTCTTCGAGAGAGTTTACTTTGAGCTTCAAGATCAGCGAGCCGTCCTTCTGGTGCTCTATCTGTTGTTCTTCGCTCCAGATTCTCTGAGCCACAGCGTCGGCGACGGATTTATGAAATCTCAATACAACGTCGAAGACTTCTCCGCTTGTCCAATACTCAAAGCTGTGCCTGAAAAGCTCTTCCAATCGGAAGCCCTTTTCTCTAACAAATTTCTTTTGCTGCTCAGAAACCGAAAGAATGTTTTCCACAAGGAACTGCTTGAAGATGCCATCTGATCGTGCTACCAATCTCCAATCACGAGTCGTAGGAAAAAGCTCGTATGGTTCAACGTCATAGGTTACCACTGCGTCGTCGTACAATCTCCGGTAGGTCATCTGAAGCATCCGCTTCTGTTCGATTGCGTTCACAACTGTGATAAATGTGCGGAGTGCCTTTTCTTTGAGCTTCTTGGCAGCAAGAGCGGTATTCTTGGGAAAACCGATCGAGTCACCCGCATATACCATATAACGGGAAATCAGAAAGCGGGTTTCTGATTCCGTGAGGGGTTTGAGAAGCCGCACGACTTTTCGGACGCTGTGGACAGGAAATCCAAGTGAACGAAGCTCACGGAGATCGCGCTGAATGGTGGCAACTTCGACACGGAAGAGGTCACAAAGGTCAGTAATGGAGTAACCACGCTCGTGGTCTTGAGCGTGGGAAAGGATTTCTACCTGCCGACGTTCCTTCGATTTCACGAAGTCTCCCTTAAGGTGGTGGCAGAAAGAAAGAGAAAAAAGGGCTAAATGTCAAAGCATGTTTTCGGGAAGCCTTGACTTTCCCATACGTCCAGTCTAACTCAACACATTGAGTAAATTAACTCAGTGTTCTGAGTAAATGACTTGAGTTCACATCAGCGTTCATGAATCCGGGCTTCACCACCCCGGATGAAAAGAGATGGGATTGTTTCAAAACCTCCCCCTTTGGGAAAGGGGGACTAAGGGGGATTCGACAA
>JANONN010000288.1:0-13512 GCA_031420835.1 Ignavibacteriales bacterium
CCCGTAAGGAAGGGATAATGACAATCAGCCAAAGAGAAAAGAAAGAAATTGTAAAGCGTCTTCATTACATCAGGGGGCAACTTGCAGGTGTCGAAAAGATGCTTGAAGATGGCAGAATCGTGAAAGACGTTTACACACAACTAAAGGCGGCCGAAAGAGCTCTTCATCAAGCGATATACGGAGTGTTTGACGATCAACTTAAGAAACATTTTGCTGAAGTGTTGGTAGAGCGTCTGGCACTTTGTCCCGGGGATTGCGACGATGCCGAGCGACTTCAGTTTCTGAAAGCCGAATTTGCCAAACTCGACTTGAAAGAACTGATTGATGAGCTAGCTTGGTTACGCAATTCTTTGAATTCAGTGAAGCCCATTAACATTTCAATCCCGAAGGAGGTGACCAAACGATGAAACGAAAACTCGTGCTTATTCTGGGCATACTTGGATTGACCCTTAGTGCCATTGCATTCTCAGGCTCAAATACTCAAGCGAACAGCGATAGCTGCCCGTTGAGAGGAACACCCGCTTGTCCAGAATATCCATCTTGCTGCAAATAGTACCGCACCGAGGATTCATTTCTGAGAGAAAGACCTGAATTCTTCGGTTGATAGTTTTTTGAACGTCACTCGATCTCCCATCTGAAGCAAGGTTGGTGGATTCCGTTTTGCATCAAACAAGCGGAGCGGTGTCCGGCCGATGATGCGCCAGCCGCCGGGTGTGGCTAATGGATAGATGCCTGTCTGGTTTCCGCCAATTGCAACGCTGCCAGCGGGGACATTCTTTCGCGGAACGGCCAACCGCGGTGTTGCAATCTGCTCCGGTAATCCCCCCATATATGGAAATCCCGGACTGAAGCCGAGAAAATAGACGACGTAATTTTCAGACGAGTGAATTGTAATAACATCTTCGGTAGAACGATGATGATGGGCTGCCACATCGTTCAAGTCTGGGCCAAACTCTCCCCCATAGACAACAGGAATTTCGATGGAGCGATGAGGAGGGAGAACGATTGTGTCGAACTGCTTCAGTCCTTCTTCACAAAAGGAGATCATTTCGTCGATCGTTGTTTGAGTGGGATTGAAGTCAATCAGAACCGTGCAATAGGCGGGGTGCAAGTTTAAGATGGAAGGGCGCGGGTGATCCTCAAAAAACTTCATCGCCCGAAGCACATCGAGGTGCGCCTTCTTGGAAATCGTAGCGCCGAAAGTGAGAACTAACGAGTGATCACTCGCAACAGAGATATGTGGAAGCTGCGGCATCGTTGGAAAGTGCCGCAAGGATAAGGAAAAAAGGAGGGGAATGCAACGATGCCACAAATCGTAGAGAGCCACCCTAACCGCATTGCGCAAATTCTCGTTGAGAATAATGGAAGGTGACTCAATAAAGAAAAAAACACGCCGGTCGGACCCCACTTCTCCTCGTCACCCTCGGAGATGTTATACTCGCCCCCTTCCAACCCAAGGAGCCTCCCCCGAGTGGGGTTCGATCAACGTGCATTGACAAAAATAGGATCGAACAGTAGAAAGTCAATACGGTAAACACCGTATTTTAGCTGTCGGGTATTTACCCGACAAGAAAGGGAGGGAAATGGAGGGGGATTTACAATCCCGTAAAGAACACGGCGACAGGCGCACCAAGGGGTGGCTACTTTGCGCTGATCAATCCGTGGGCAATTGCGTACTTGGTCAATCCGGCGGCGGAGTGGATACCGAGCTTCTTCATGATTCGCTCGCGATGCGTGCCGACGGTTCGTTCACTGATGAAAAGCCGTTCGGCAATCTGGACGTTACTATGCTCTTCCGCAATCAGAGAAAGAATTTCGCGCTCACGCTCTGAAAGCTCAGCCTCCGCTTCTTCTTTTTGAAAGGCAGAAACGATAGTATTGGAAATCGCTGGACTAAGAAACGCATCGCCCCGGTGGACCAGTTCAACCGCCTTGAAAAGCTCGGAGGGTGAGGCATCTTTCAAAACATAACCGTGCGCTCCCGCTTTCAGGATGCGTGACACATACTCTTTATTGTTGTGGATGGTGAGGATGAGGATCTTGGAGTTCTCGACCTTACGCCTCAAGATTGGCGTTGCCTCAATGCCGCTCATCACCGGCATGGTGATATCAAGGAGGATGACATCGGGGCGGAGGGCCTCCGCTTTCTCGATCGCCTCTTTTCCATCTGATGCTTCACCAACGATCTTGAATTGCTTCTGCCCGTCGAAACAAGCCCGAAGGCCTTCGCGAATAATGGTATGGTCATCAGCGAGAAGTAAAGTAATGGGTTTCACAAGATCGTAGTATCGAATATCAAAACTCTCAATAAACTTAAATCCCTGAATCTACGATGCCCGTCGTTCTTCAGTGGATGCAACTGGGATACGAACCGAGATTGTTGTTCCCCTCCCAATGGTTGACTCGACCGTTGCATTTCCACCCACCAACCCAACTCGTTCAACCATTCCCATGAGACCAAAGCCACCTTGACGCGACGGCTTCATGCCTGACGGATCAAACCCTCGCCCGTCATCCTTGATCCTTATATGGAGAGATGAACCATCGGCAGTGACTTCAACCGTTACAGAAGAAGCCTGGGCGTATTTTTCGGCATTGTTCAGCGCTTCTTGAACAACGCGATAGGCGGTCAGGTTCACATCATCCGGAAAGTCGAAGATGTGCGTCGGTTGTGTAAGTATCGTCCGGATCTTCGCGTGCTCCTGGAATTCTTCGCAGAGTGATTGCAGTGCAGGGAGAAGTCCGAAGTCGTCAAGCTCACTTGGGCGCAGGTTGTGAGAAATACGCCGCACCTCTTCGATTGCTCGCTGGATAACGGAGCGAACTTGATCCAAATGGGTTGGCACTTCGCTTTGCAGCAACCCCATTCCACTCGTCAAAGCGTGGATTCTCATTTTCGCTGCAGAAAGCATCTGGCCAACACTGTCGTGCAGTTCGCGTGCAATCCGCTTCCGCTCCGATTCTTGCGCTTCCAAGACACGGCCGGGAAGATGACGAAGCATCTCTTCCGTCCGTTTCCGTTCGGTTATGTCCTGGACAGTCCCTTCATACATGAGGTCCCCGTCGGCATTTCGCACTGATCGTGCGTTCGCTGAAATCCAGATCGTACCGCCATCCTTACGGCGGGCCTCGTATTCGAAATTCCTCACCTCGCCGTGTTTCTCAATCTGGCGCATGAAATCGGCGCGGCGATTGGGATCATAATACAATTGTTGGCCGATGTCTTTGACCACAGCCATCATAGCATCTGGGGAACTGTAACCGTAGATGCGAGCGAGGGCGGGATTGACGTCGATGTAACGACCGTCCGGTGTGCTCTGGTAGATTCCCTCGATCGCATCGGTAAAGAGGTCCTTGTACTTCCTTTCGCTTTTCTCAATCTCGGTGAGCGTCTGCCTCTGGAAAGCGATCAATCGCCGTTGACTGATGACGATAGCAGTGATAAGCGCCACGCCGACGATCAGCAGGACGAGCGTCCCGACCACGATGGACAGGGTCAAGTTAATTTCGGGCGCAAGCATAGAAATCCAATCGCGAAGAAAATGTTGATGGTAAGATGGAGGGAGCTCTGGATCGGTGCCCAGAGGAGGCGCAATGTCTCGATCGAGACCGTGAGGAGCATATTGCTCATAGAGAAGAGAACCGACATGCCTGCAAAGTAAATAAGAATACCGCTGCTGATCCAGAACGCCGGAGTGCGAGAGAGGGGCAAATGACTGGCCCTCACAGTTTGAACCAAAGTAACCGCTGATGCCAGCACGAGAAGAACAGCAGTGACCGGTCGGGTTGTTGTACTGAAACTCCTGAGATCTTCAACCATAAAAAACCCCCACGACCAAAAAATGATAAACAAAAAGATGGTTCCGATAAAGAGTTTTTGGATAAGAGCTTGTGGTTGCCATCGTGAAAGGATATAGACAAACATAGAAAACTGAACGGGCGCGAACAAATGGATCACAAAATGATTATTGATTCCACGATATGCCAGTATTGTGGCCAACAACCCCGCGAACAGACTCACAAGACAGTACCAGAGAATGATGCGCAGCTCCCTCGTATGCCACTGGTACGATGTATAGCCCACGGCGATTGCGATGATGGGGAGAATGTTCGAAAGAGAACCAACGATGATTGATATCATCGTGTTTAACCCGACAGAGAGCTTGATGATGAACAAAACGGAGGACATGGAAGTCCCTCTTCCACCAATGGGCCACCCTCCAAGTCGTTGCCATCTGCGTCAACGCCCACAAGAATCAAACAAGGAGTTCCGTCCTCCTTCGTGCCGGAATAACAACGAACACCGACACAAGATTGTTGGCCGAGGATTTTTTGGACCTCATCCTTCCAAAACATTTGTGCCTTGAGTGACGAAGAGGAGGAGGATCGAAAAGTCGCCGTGAGCTTGCTCGCCTCCGCTAGGGAGATCGTTTGGTCATGTTTCGATGGGAGTGGCATTGTTGTCGTTGTCCAAATTATGGAGAGATACGAGGAGGCAATAAGAACAGACAACATGAACGCCTCCCATGAGAAGAAATGACAAAAACAATTCTTGGCTTGGCCCAATATTGCTATCGGGACAAATGTTACGCAAGTACCGCATCAGAAGCAAGAAATCTCGAATGTTAGTAGGAACAGAAGCTGAGCAGCCCATCGAGTTGCTTCTCCCTACATTTACGGGTATATTCTAAACGGAAACACGGGTGAGAGGCATTTTTTGATGCTCGCCCGTTTTTTGTTTCTTATCGTCAGGTCTAACTCTCGAAAGAGATTTTCCACATATGACACAGCAAGTCGTCCGAACCGAAAAGAACATTGAAACCATCGATACAATCCCATCTAGCTTACCAGTTCTTCCTCTTCGGGACGTCGTCATCTTCCCGTACATGATCTACCCTGTGCTTGTGGGACGCGACAGTTCTCTCCGTGCCGCCAATGAAGCAGTGGAACAGGGGAAATACATTTTTCTCGCCGCCCAAAAAAATCCAACCGTGGATGAGCCAACACAAGACGACGTGTATCAAGACGGCACAATAGCACGCATTGTGCAGATGCTGAAGCTTCCTAACGGCCTGATGAAAATTCTTGTTGACGGAGCGGTGCAGGGAACGGTGAAACGTTTTCTCCCCAGCCCCGCGTTTCTGAAAGCAGAAGTTACCATCAGACCCGTCGCGTCGGTCACGGGAAACGAACTCGATGCACTGATGCGGAGAACCTCTTCGCTCTTTAACGAATACGTGCGTCTCAGCCGCCACGTGCCCCCCGAAGTGCTCATCGCCTACGAAGGAATAAAAGAACCGCAACGTAAGCTCTATTATGTTGCATCAAACATCGTACAAAGCGTTGAGGTGAAGCAACGGCTGCTGCAAATCTACAACCTCCGCGATCAGTATTATGAGCTGTCGAAGATTCTTGCCACAGAAGTGGACATCCTCAAAATCGAACGTGATATAGATACGAAGGTTCAGGACAACATCCAGAAGTCGCAGCGGAAGTTCTTCATCCAGGAACAAATACGTATTCTGCAGGATGAACTGGGAGAAGATGAGGCCTCGCCGGAGCTTGCAAAACTGAAGGAACAGATCCGCAAGGCGAAGATGCCGAAAGAAGTGCACGAAAAGGCGATGGAGGAGTTCAACAAATTAAAGAAGACTTCGCCTATGTCGCCCGAGTTTACAGTTACTCGAAACTACCTCGATTGGGTGATGGCAGTACCGTGGCATAAACGCACTCCGGACAATCTTGACGTCAAGCATGTAGAGAGGATTTTGGACGAGGACCATTTTGGCTTGGAAAAGCCGAAAGAGCGGATACTCGAACATATCGCGGTGTTGAACCTCGTCAAAGAAATGCGGGGACAGATTCTCTGTTTCGTCGGGCCGCCGGGCGTCGGGAAAACATCACTGGCAAAATCCATCGCACGAGCCATCGGAAGAAAGTTCGTGCGCATTTCTCTCGGAGGGATTCGGGATGAAGCCGAGATTCGTGGTCACCGCCGGACGTACATCGGCTCTTTGCCGGGGAAGATCATCCAGTCAATGAAACGGGCGGGCGTCGTCAACCCTTTGATGTTATTGGATGAGGTGGATAAGATGAGCATGGATTTTCGCGGCGATCCGTCGGCGGCGATGCTCGAAGTACTCGACCCGGAGCAGAACCATGCCTTCAACGATCATTATCTCGACGTAGATTACGATCTCTCGAAGGTCATGTTCATCACTACAGCGAACGTGCGATATGCAATTCCGTTGCCGCTCCAGGACCGGATGGAGATCATCGAATTGCCCGGTTATCTCGACTACGACAAGCGTGAGATCGCCAAGCGGCACATCATTCCGAAACAATTGAAAGAACACGGACTCGACCCGAAAGGGATCAAGTTCGAAGATGACGCTCTCACTAAAATCCTTCGAGAGTACACGCGCGAGGCGGGGGTTCGCAATCTTGAGCGGGAGATCGCCTCGGTCTGCCGTAAACTCGCAAAAGAAATTGTACTCTCTAAGCAAAAGAATGGCTCTTTTAGCAAGAAGACGAAGACGCTTTTGGTTGTGGAGAAGAGGATTGAAGAGTATCTGGGCGTGCCGAAGTTCCGTCAGAAGACGGCGGAGCGCGAGCGTCGTGTCGGCTCGGTAACGGGGCTTGCGTGGACAAGCGTTGGTGGCGATATCCTCAACGTGGATGTGACCATCATGCGCGGAACCGAGAAACTGACTCTCACCGGTCAACTCGGCGAAGTGATGAAGGAATCGGCACAGGCGGCGCTCAGCTATATTCGGTCAAAAGCGAAGAGTCTCGGTGTGGATCAAGATTTTTACAAGGGACGCGAGATCCACATTCACCTACCAGAGGGCGCGATTCCAAAAGATGGCCCGTCTGCAGGTCTCACGATGGCGATAGCAATGATCTCTGCCGCCAGCAATCGTGCCGCTCGGAACGACATTGCAATGACAGGCGAGATCACACTGCGCGGCAACGTGCTGCCGATCGGTGGATTGAACGAGAAACTCCTCGCTGCGCAACGGAGCGGAATCAAGACTGTGTTGATTCCGCAGGAAAACTTAAAGGACCTTACCGAAATTCCGGAGAAAGTGAAGGAAGGGTTGAAGATCATCCCGGTGGGGAAAATCGAAGACGCCATCGAGCATGTTTTCTCAAAGAAGCCTGTCAAGCCCGTAACAACTGTTGGCAAAGTCACAAAGTCCAAGAAGCAATAGTGGATTTTGATGAGAGAATTTGTACCTTTTGGGTAGTCGAAACCACACGCTCACGTTGCACACCTGATTCTCAAAAGATATGACGTACAAAGTTACCGCACTCAAGTGGCGACCGAAGGACTTTCAAGACGTTGTCGGTCAGTCTCACGTCACCGAGACCCTTCAAAACGCTATCAAAGCGAATCGCGTCCCACACGCGTACATCTTCAGTGGTCCACGTGGCTGCGGCAAAACGACAACGGCACGTATTCTGGCCAAGGCGCTCAATTGTCTTTCGCCAAAAGATTTCAATCCTGATAACGCATGCGATGTCTGCAAGGAAATCGATGGCGCACGAAGTCTGGACGTGATCGAAATTGACGGCGCTTCGAATCGCGGCGTCGATGAGATCCGCAATCTACGCGAAGCCGTTCGCTATACACCAACCCGCGGGAAACTCAAGATCTATATCATTGACGAAGTGCACATGCTCACAAAGGAGGCGTTCAACGCTCTCCTGAAAACGTTGGAAGAACCTCCAGTGCACGCGATGTTTATTTTTGCGACAACGGAAGTACACAAAGTCCCACTGACAATCCTTTCCCGCTGCCAGCGATTCGACTTTCGTCGGATCAGCGTAGATGAAACTGTTGAGCGATTACGGCTCATTTCGCAAAGCGAATCTGTGACAATTGACGATGAATCCTTGATGATCATTGCGAAGAAAGGAGATGGCTCGCTGCGGGATTCTCAGAGCATCTTCGATCAGGTTCGAGCGTTCTGCGGAACGGCGATTGTATCAACCGATGTCCTGAAGGCACTCAATGTCGTTGATCAAGAGCTGTACTTCCGAGTTACCGATTTGATTCGCTCAAAGGATCAGCGTAGCGCAATTGCCCTCGTAGATGAAGTATCGCGACAGGGACACGACCTGCGAGAGTTCATCACAGGATTGGTGGAACACTTTCGCAACATGCTCATCGTTCTAAGCACCCGATCAACCGACCTTATCGAAACATCGGAGCCGTACAAGAAACGGTATCAGACCGAATCAGCACATTTCTCCGAGAACGATCTGTTACGGTTGATGAAGCTCACCAATGATCTTGAGCAGGGGATTCGTTGGTCGCCGCAGCCGCGCTATAAACTCGAGATCGGTCTCTTACAGATGGTAAAGATGGAATCGTCCGTGCGGATCGAAGATCTACTGCAACAGATCGAAGAGTTGAAGAAACGCCTTGATGGTGCAGTGGTTGCCCCATCCGCCCGATCAACCTCCGCGGGCACACCACAACGCCCGGCAAATCCTGTTTCCGAACAACAGGCAAGCGAAGTGAAAGTGGTGGGCACGGTCAGCGCAGGCCGATTGAAATCCGCCGCTACCGTCGCCGTGAAAGGGGTGGTAACATACAACGAGCAATCATCACGGATGGTTGCGCAAATTCCTGCTGCTTCTGCACAATCGACGTCGGTGTCGTTGCTGGGGAACACTGCACCGATGCAGACGATCTCCGTTCAGGAGGCGTATGCCCAATGGCAACAGTGGGTTGATGAGGTGCGAAAGGTGAAGATATCGGTCGGTACAGTGTTGGGTGAGAGTCAGATCCTTGATGTTAGAAACGGAACGGTGCGTATCGGTTGTCCCGATGATTACCATTACTCGACACTCAAGAAGAGCAAAGAATTCCTGGTCGACTCTTTTCATCGGATCACTGGCGCGAAGATGTACATCGAACCGGTTGTCTATAAAGCTTCTACTCGATTGGCAAAATCGGAACAAACCATGGTGGCAACAAGCTCCATTGTAGCACCAGGACCCTCGCGAATGAGCCCTGATGCCGACGATGAGCATCCCGTCATTGCCGCTCTCAAGCGCGAGCTGGGAGTTGAAAGGGTCGAATGACAGTGGTGGTGAAACGCATCAGTTCCCTCGTTGTGCTCCTCCTTTTCGGACTCTCTTCCCTCCAGTCTCAAACCATCGCGAAATATGCCGGCGAGTTCATGGCGATTGGCGTTGGGGGTCGTGCCCTCGGCCTTGGTGGCGCGTACGTGGCCCTCGCGAATGATGCTTCAGCAGGATACTGGAATCCGGCCGCTCTCTCCCGCCTTGGCTATCCCGAAGTCATGATCATGCACGATGAACGCTTTGGTAACCTCATCAATTACGATTTCGCATCGGTGGCGTTGCCCTACGGACCCGATGTGAGTCTGGGACTGAGCATCTTGCGGCTTGGGATTGACGGCATTCCGGACACTCGTAATGCGTGGGATGATGTAAACGGCAACGGCATCTTCGATGATTATAATCGTCCTGATTACAACAAGATCACCTACTTCAGCGCTGCAGATTGGGCACTGTATTTGACATACTCTGTGCAGTCATCGAGCGATTTTTTCTACGGTGCAAATCTGAAGCTCGTGCATCGGGCTATCGCCGAACACTCCGCAACGGGTATCGGTTTTGACGTTGGCGTGCTCTACTCTCCGTTCACAGATTTCTTCCTTGGCGTCAATGCTCAGGATATTACAACGACACTCGTGGCCTGGAGCACCGGCAGAAATGAGCTGATCAGTCCAACCATCAAGATCGGCTCTGCATATTTTCTTGAGCTTCTCGGTGGTCGGTTTGCTCCAACGTTCGACGTTGACTTCCGATTTGAGAACCGTCGCTCTGCCTCTACGGCTCACATGGGGCCTGTAAGCGCCGATCCGCATGTAGGGCTCGAGTTTGATTTTCAAAAGACCGTTGCACTCCGCATTGGCTACAACGACATCCGGCAGCTCACCTTCGGCGCGGGTGTTCATCTGCGAAAACTGGACGTTGATTACTCCTTCGCTCGCTTCGGCGGCACCGACGATCTCGGAAACACCCACCGCATTTCCCTCCGCTTGGTGCTTGAAGAAGAACGATTTGCTCGGTCGCAGTAATTGATTTTCTCCCACCGTCATTCCTGCCTGCCCCTTTGGGGCGAAAGCGGGAATCTTGAAACTCATTGAATATAGCAAACAAAAAAACCGAACCCTTTTTCAGAGTTCGGCTTTGAGTGCGAGACCACACGGCGGTGTTACTTACTCGTCATTACAAACACACCGTTCCAGTTGTCGGACGGCGGGTTAAGCTGGTACAACTGAGAGCGCTCTGTGTAGATGGATGCCACCCCGCATTGTGGATCGAGCTTGATCGCCTGATTGAAGTACGCGATCGCTTCCTCCCATTTCCGCTCTCTATACAGCTTCAACCCTTCATGATACATCTCGTTCGCCGTGCGTTGATACTCTGTTAGTTCCATATCAAGTGGACCAAGCAGCGCGAACACCTTCACAGGCTCCGATTTTCCTTTCACCTGAATCAAGTCTAGCTCGCGCACCATCATCTTGTTTTTCACGTGATTGTATGTGAACTCGCTGATCATAATGTTCGATCCATACTGCTTGTTCGCGCCTTCGAGACGTGACGCGAGGTTCACACTGTCGCCAATCACGGTGTAATCGAACCGATCTTTTCCCCCCATGTTGCCGACAATCATGATACCGGTGTTGAGTCCAAAGCGGGCGTCAAGCAGCGGTTTTCCTTCTTTCTTCCATTTTTGTCCGAGAGCCGTCAAGCGCTTCCTCATTTCCAGAGCGGCAAGGCATGCCCTCATCGCATGATCTTTCTGGGCGATGGGCGCGCCCCAGAAGGCCATGATCGCATCCCCTAAATATTTATCAAGCGTCCCCTGGTGCTTCAGGACGATAGACGTCATCTCATCAAGGTATTCGTTTAACAACTCCACGAGTCCTTCAGGACGGTTATGGAATATCTCAGAGATTGAAGTGAACCCGGCGATGTCAGAGAAGAACACGGTCAACTCTCTCCGGTCGCCACCGAGTTTTGCTTTCTCCGGATTTGCAACAAGCTCATTCACAACGGCTGCGCTGATATAATGACTGAACACACCCTTGATCATCGCCTTCTGCTGGCGCTCGGTTAAATACTGATAAACCGCTGTGCCAAAGTAGGAGAGGACGATAGCAAGACTTGGGTTGATGAAATTCAAGAGAACATTGGATGAAGAGAAAGCGATCAGCGCAATTTCGGCGACAACAAAAATGAGCAGGAGAACAAGGAGCACGGCTCCAAGTTCAAGAAGGATAGTGTATCGCAGCTTGATCTGCTTGAGCCAGAGGATCAGGAAGAACGCAAACACCGAAAAGAAAACGATAAGTGAAATCTCAAGCGTTGGGCCTGCCCGCTCGACAAATGATTGATCGAGAATATTCTCCGTCGCCGTGGCATGAATTTCCACTCCATGCATTATGTTGGTTCCGTCTGCCGGATTCTCGATGGATACCGGATGATAGTCGCGCTCTTCCGCCATCGTAGAGCCGATGAAAACAATCTTCCCCTTGAAGAGCTTCATCATGCTCTCATCGAATGTATTGATTTGCTCGCTAAGCTCCAGTTCATCCTTCGTCCAAAATCGGTCATCGTCTATCACCTGCGAGAAAGGAACATACCGGAACGTTTGAACGGGGCCGTAGTAATTGAGAAGAAACGTGCGTGGGTCGAATTGCGGGATGCTTCGATCCTTCAGGGTAAAGGCATCTTCCGTCAAGGAGACACGCGATAACGGCGGAAGACCTAACTGTCGTGCGGCTGCCGCAAGGCCAAGCGTTGGAACAAGCGTACCATTAATGGTGATCATCGGCGTGTAACGGCGCACAACATCATCTCTATCTTTGATAACATTGACGGCACCGACATTCTTGTTGACGTCGAAGAACGTGTTATTGAAGTTCTGCTCCAATGCTCGCACTTCATACTTTCCGCGCGAAATATCTTCCTCTGCTTTCACACCAAGGACAACATTATTGTATTGCTGCAACACGGCACGCATTGTATCATCGCCGCGGCCCGGTGTCGTAAACGTGATATCGATGACAATCACGCTTGCGCCTGCGCGATTTAAGTTCTCGATCACATGCGCGTAATACGACCGCGGGAACGGAAATTGCTCCGGCAGCGCCTTTAAGTCTTCATCTGTGATGGAGACGATGACAACTTCCCCGCTCCGGAAGAGATCCTTGAGCGGGCCGTCACTCTCATAGCGCGATTGGAAACGGTAATCAACGGTGAGCAGATCAATCTTACTCAGCAAGTCAATCTCAACAAAGTGCGTGAAGAAAACGACGAGGAGGCCAATGCCGAGGCTGATCCCGAGCTTAATGAGATGAGGAAGGACCTTCTTCTTGAAGTCGTAGGATGCCATAGGTGGTTAGAAGCTGAAACGGTAGATGAGACTGGTGATGATGTCGTTTTCTGCGTTCTTATTTTGGATATAGCCGAGCGCGAACTCAACGTTATGGTTCCGTCGGACCTCATAATCCGCGCCGATCTGTACCATCGTTCGAGAAATATCGCCGCTGGTGGGTGATAGACCGGCGGTGAGCCGCAACGCATCCTCGAGAAGACGATACTGAGCGCCCAGCGAAATTGTTGTGAAGTTGAACGGTGTTGTGGGTACTTTAATGCTATCCTTCCCCTGAGTCGTGAAGAGCATATTGAAGTTTTCGTTTTGGTTCATGCTAACGCTCACCGTCGTTTGAAGGGGGAAGGTGAAATTTTTCGTGACCCCCATTTGAAAGGAGAAGTTCTTCTGGTCTCGCTGGAAGAATGTCTGATCGGTCCGGGAGGAACTATTCAACGTCAAGGTTGCTGTGTTTCGATTCCCTGCAAGCAGAAAGTCGTACGAGGAGCCAAAGAACAAGCGGGTTGTTGCGTCATCGGCACTCTTTCGGGTTTCCGTACTGTCGGGCCCTAATCTTAGCTTCTTTCTTGTTACATCAAGATCACTCAGACGGCTATTGCTTCCGTAACCAAGGCTAAATGTGGGCCAACCAAGTCCCGGGTTGAGATTAACCGATGTGCTAAGATTTGAGAATGTCGTCGTCGCTTCTTTGAGTGGCAGCGGTTTGACAGTGTTGTCCGATTTCTGTTCGTACGACACACTCAGCAACAAGCGATTGCTCAGCAATCGAACACGGTCTGAAACCTGAAAGCCTTGGATATCCGTTTGAACAAACTCGTTGCCAAACGATTTGTACGCTGCTCCTCTTCGAAAATAGGTTGCAAGGATGTAGTTGTTGAAATAGTTGAGTGTAAGGGCTGCCTCAAGACCGACAGCCGGAAGAGGATCGCTGGCAAGCCCCTCAACTCCGGGGAAAAGGTTCGCATTGACGGTAATGAATTTTTGAGCCCGATTTCCTGTCCGCTCTAAATCGTCAGCATCCTGCTCCTTCTTCTTACGCTGTTCCGGTGTTAGTGTCGTGTCATTGA
>JANONN010000289.1:0-3818 GCA_031420835.1 Ignavibacteriales bacterium
CACAAGTATCGGCGGACAGACAAGGAATAGAATAGTAGCGCTGGATGCGACAACCGGCAGCGCAACAAGCTGGGATCCAAATGCAAATGATGGAGTTCTTGCCCTTGCCCTTTCAGGCTCAACGGTGTATGCGGGTGGAGATTTCACAAGTATCGGCGGACAGCCAAGGAATTATATCGCAGCGCTCGATGCAGCCACAGGAAGTGCAATCGTTGACTGGAATCCGAATGCAAATGACGTAGTTCGTGCCCTTGCACTCTCAGGCTCAACCGTGTATGCGGGGGGAGATTTCACAAGTATCGGCGGACAGACAAGGAATAGAATTGCAGCGCTCGATGCAGCCACAGGATTAGCCGCAAGCTGGAATCCGAATGCAAATGGTAGAGTTTATGCCCTTGCCCTCTCCGGCTCAACGGTGTATGCGGGAGGAACTTTCACAAGTATCGGCGGACAGACAAGGAATAGAATTGCAGCGCTTGATGCAGCAGGAAGTGCCACAAGCTGGGATCCGAATGCAAATGGCAGAGTTCTTGCCCTTGGGCTTTCGTTCGTTCATGCAAAAGTCTATGCAGGAGGAGATTTTACAACTATCCTCAACGACGTACGAAGGTACTTTGTCGGTTTAACAAACCCTGACGATCGGGTACTGCCGGTTGAACCAGTCTCGGACGATGCACCGCTGGCGTTTCGCCTTCATCAGAACTATCCGAACCCGTTCAACCCAACAACAGAGATCAGATATCAGAAGTCAGCCACGTAACGCTGAAAGTATTCAACGTGCTCGGACAAGAAGTGGCAACGTTGGTAAATGAAATGCAAGATGCAGGATATAAGTCAGTGGAGTGGGATGCGAGCGCCATGCGAAGCGGTGTCTACTTCTATCGCTTCACGACCCCGAGCCGCTCCGAGGTGAAGAAGATGCTGCTGGTGAAGTGACGACAGTCATTACAACAGTAATCCCGCTGTTTTTGGCGGGGCTGCTTCTCAAGTGAAAAGCGAGGGGCAATGAGCGGTTCGTAGTGACGACTTCAGTCGTCGCTCTAGCGACTGAAGTCGCTACTACAAGCTACTACAAGCTCATATCCGCCCGCATTCCTACAAGATGTCGGACTTTTTCATCTCGTCTCGAACCTACTCTCCGATCTTGCAGCATCCCGGCAACGCTTCGTAAGCTTCAGGATCAGCCTTCTTGTCGTTGGCGCTGTATCCTGCTTTCGTTATCGTAGTCTCGATCGTGGCAAGGGTCGCTTTCGCCGGCAAGAACTCCACCGTAGCAGTCTTCCTATCAAGATCCACCTTCGCAGTTTGTACTCCCCCCAAGGTAGTAAGAGTCTTCTCGATGGTCTTCACACACATGTTGCATTGAATCGTCTCGACCTTGATCGTTGTCGTTTCAATCTTGGTCTCACCCGCCAGACCGAAGGCGGGATGGTCTTGCTTTGGTGAACAGCCGATCAAGAGCCCGGCCAATGCGAAAAGAGAAATATGCTGAATGATGATCATACGCTGAGTCCTTCGTTAGTGTTTGTGAGTGCTGAATGCCGTTTTCACATCGCTCGGTTTGATTCACTTACCGATACATGAAAGGTCTTTAGAATCGAATGCTGATTTTGTCCAAACAGGCAACCAAGGACAAGAATGCTTGAGGAAAACGCTTTCTCTGTATATTTCCACATCTGTTTTTTAGCATTGCTAGAATGATTTTCTCATGGTTTTTCTTCAACAATTAGTTTTCCCCTCATTCCTAAATGCCCAAGCCCACAAAAGACATTGCATACAATCGAATACTCCCCCGGTTCGGCTGCGTAGAGCTGGATTGTTTTGGTTGCACCCTTCGTCAGCTCTTCATCGATGCCAAAGTCGCTGATCCGAAAGCCGTGCGTCGCGTCCTTGCTCGTGACGCGGAAGGTCACCAGCGTTCCGCGCCGGACGCGGATCACTTCCGGATCAAACGAAAACCGCCTGGCGTTGATCTCGACCGTTTCTCTGGCAACGGCGGTTGTATCGAGATTATGCGGTATCTTTACAAATCGGGCAGAGGACGCACAGCCGCTCAGCACGATCCACACAAGCGCGACCGCTGTCAAAAAGAAACGAGCGTGTGACATATCAAGCCTCCTCCAGGTTAATGCTTGTAGCTGCGGAAGTTCGGCTTCACCTTTTCTTTTGTCATGCCCGAAATGTCTTTCCCTTCGCCGAGTTGCCAACTGTCGTGCCTTTGTTTAGCAATCGAAATCTGATTGTCGTTTTACCGCCCTGTTGATTTTTCATGAACATACTTTCTCAACTCTCTCACATTTTCATATTCATCTTTGACATAGAGAGCAATGTTGGTTTGATCCTCAAAAAGATTTCAAATGAAATAGGATTTGATCCATACACCGCATTTAGTTCGGCAGGTTTGGAATACCCCGTAACCTGAAACCCAATCCCAGCATCTATATCTTTTGTTTTCATGAAATCATACAGAATTCCAATTGTATATTCACCGACGGTTACCTTAGATTCTGGGTTATTAGTAAACCCAAGTTCACCTCTGGGTTTCTCAACTCTTTCAAGTCTTGCAAAGAATGCGATATGTGTTAGTTGAAAAGTTGATTCCAAGAGAAAACTGTTTTGTTTCCCAGACTGATCATCTTCGTTTTGTCCCCAAACAAGAGCGTTTGACCACCACGTCGTTTCTGAAAATGGTTTATGGTAGAGGACAGAAGCTGTCGTACGGCGCACATCGATATCCGCTGCAAGTGCTTCCGGACTCTTGATGAAGGCATACGATCCCTGGTAGGAAAGATCGCTGGTGGGATTATATGAGATTCGACCGCTGTATGAATCAAAACGTGGTTTATCAAAACCGAAACGATTTTCATCGGGTTCACGCCCTGTGAAGATTGAACCTTCTAACTTCACTCTGTTAAATGCGAAGCCAACGGTTGCTACACCAAATGAAATATGTGTCGCATCCTGCCAGTGATGACCAATGGGTGCATCTGGACTTCCTTCTGCAGAGGCACGATGCATAAAGACATTAGGACCTAATGCTGGTTCCCCGGGATAACCCACATAGAGAAAGCCTCCAAAATTGTCTTGAAAGCGATAACTGTACGCAACAGCCAATTCCGCAAAAAGGTCGTGCGGATGCTGACGATCGATGAGAGGCTTGCCCTGCCAAGATTCTCCTGTTTGAAGCAGTAACGGATATCCGCTTCCACCCTCCGTGAGTCTATCAAAACTCACCATACTGCGAAACGTGATTTGACCATTTTCACCGAGAGGATGTTGAGCCATCCCCATAATCCAATTCGGTGCATCGAATGTGCGCTCGCCCCTAGGACCACTCTGATTGGTGTATCTGACAAATAGATTTCCATGTAGCATCACCATCCAATTATCATTCATCCACTGCTTTGCATATATTGGACTTGACGATGGGACCCAACTTGTCCCTGACCCTTCTTGCGACATTGTATCGCTGATGAGAACGGCACCGGTCATTTTACGCACCATCATACCATCCATTTCTTGACCAAATGAATACAATGGAAATCCTACCAAAATGATAAATGCTGCAATTCTTAATACTGCTACTATTGGGAAACTGTCGCCATTATAGATTTTTTAAAATTACTCTCGTGCATGTTGATTTTCCCTTCGAATGATATTCACGAAGAACCTCTTACTAACTGATGTTACGCACAGGAAGACTTCGTCGTGAGCGCTCAGTCGAACGATATGTAGCCCTTTCAGGGCAAGATGGATTCTTGATTTGTTGTTTCCGAGGGCGCCCGCCAGACCGCACGGCGGGCTGGTCGCCCTCGGTT
>JANONN010000290.1:0-4101 GCA_031420835.1 Ignavibacteriales bacterium
CGGGTTGGTGACGTCGTATGTCTCCAATGGCAACGGTACGCCGGAAGTGTTAGACTACATCAAACCGTGGGTTGAACTATACAAAGTTGACCTGAAAGGATTTCGACAGAAAGAATACTCGCAACTCGGCGGCGTATTGCAGAACGTGCTCGACACGATCAAAATCTTACATGAGAAAGAATTCTGGGTTGAAATCGTAACGTTGATCGTTCCCGGCTTTAACGACTCCGCTGAAGAGCTTAAGGAGATGGCGAACTTTCTTGTCTCTGTCTCCCCCGATATTCCATGGCATGTGACGGCCTTTCACAAGGATTACAAGATGACCGATCCGGATAACACATCGTCTGAGCAAATTGTTCGTGCGGCAGAGATCGGTTATGCTGCCGGACTTCGGTACGTCTATGCTGGGAACCGTCCGGGTGAGGTCGGCAAGTACGAGAACACATTCTGTCCCACGTGCGGTGAAACACTCGTCGAACGCTGGGGATTCAAGGTCACAAGCAACCGACTAAAGCATGGCGCCTGCTTCAAATGTGGAACGAAAATTCCGGGGCGGTGGGAGTGAGTGTTGATTCACTCGCCGAGATTGCATAACTTAGAGTCGTCATGACTTCCAATATAATTCAAATCGATCCTGAAATCCTGGGGGGGACGCCGGTGTTCCGTGGTACACGTGTTCCCATTCAGAACCTGTTCGATTACCTCGAGGGTGGCGAAACACTTGATGAGTTTCTCGATGATTTTCCCTCCGTTTCACGTGAACAGACAATTGAGGTTCTCCGTGCTGCGGAATCGGTCATTACCTCAACGCAGTCGTAGATGAAAATCCTGCTTGACGAGAACCTCCCCAGGAAACTAAGAACGGTACTTGGTAGTCATGAAGTTCTGACGGTGCAGGAGATGAGTTGGACCGGAAAGAAAAACGGTGAGTTGCTCGCCTTGCTCTATCCGGAAGGTTTCGATGTATTTCTCACTTGCGACAAGAACACAAGAATGCCATGAACAAACTTCTCGAACGAATTTCTGTTGACCCAAACGTCTGTTTTGGTAAACCGTGCATCAAAGGAACACGCATCTGGGTGTCTCTCATCCTGGATTTTCTTGCTGCGGGAAGTTCCACACAAGAGATCCTTGATGAGTACCCGCAATTGAAGGAAGAGGATATTCGTGCGGCGATTGCCTACGGAGCTGAGATGTCAAGGGAACGACATGTTATCTTAGACTCTTAGCCAGCTAAATGAAATTCAAGCTCGACGAAAATTTTGGAACCAGAACACAAAAACTCTTCCGAGAACGTGGTTACGACATTCAAACGGTTCGTGAGGAACGGCTTCAAGGAGCGCCAGACACGACGATTTATGCACATTGCTCTGCAGAACATCGTTGTTTAATCACTCTCGATCTGGATTTTGCCGATGTGCTGCGATTTCCGCCGGATCGTTCAAACGGGATTGTTGTTTTCCGTCTACCTGTCAACGCAAGCATCCGACTATTCGAAGAGATAACAATTCAACTGCTTCAATTGCTGGAAAAAGAAGCAGTGGGAAAAAGAATGTGGGTCGTAGAACCGGGCAGAGTCAGAATCCATGAGACAGAGGAATAAGAAGTAAAAGCGCTCTGTTTCGTTTCAACAAAATCAACCCTTCTCGTTTCCCCTCCTCGCATCTTACGCTGAAATCGTGTAACTTCTCCCCACTTCGTCATTCCCCCATTCATATATGAGGTACTCGAATGAATCTCTCTCTTCGTTTTCTTTTCTTGCTCATTGCCATTCTTGCGTTGCCGTTTCTCTCCTCTTCGCAGGAAGGCTTTTCGATCTTCACTACAGATTTCCCTCCTGAAGAATTTGCTCAGAGACGTGCAGCCGTTTACGCCGCGATTGGTGAGGGAAACGTCGCGCTCATTCAAGGTGCAGCGATGCCGTCGGGTTACACGCGCTTCCGACAATCGAATGAGTTCTATTATCTGTGTGGCATCGAAACACCACATGCGTATCTTCTCCTGAACGGCACCACCAAACGGGCGACGGTGTATCTTCCCAACCGTCATGTCGCGCGTGAGCGAAGCGAAGGGAAACTCCTTTCTGCTGAAGACGATGAACTCGTCCGCAATCTCTCCGGTATCGACGCAGTCTCCTCCACCGACATGCTTGCCGAGCATCTTGCTCGCATGGCATGGACAAGTTCTGTGAAGACGATCTACACGCCGTTCCAGCCCGCAGAAGGGTTTGCGATGAGCAGGGATCTTGCGGTCCGCGTCATTGCCGATTACGCCGCCGATCCATTCGACGGAAGAGGTTCACGCGAGGGGCACTTCATCAATCTGCTTCGGTCAAGATTCCCTCAGTTCGAGATCAAAGATGTCTCGCCGATTCTGGATGAGCTCCGGCTTATTAAGAGTCCGCGTGAGATTACTCTTATTCGGAAGGCAACACGGCTTTCGGGTCTTGCGCTCATCGAGGGGATGCGTTCAACGAAACCCGGAATCTATGAGTACGAACTCGATGCAATGGCGAAGTATGTTTACTATCGCAACGGAGCGCAGGGTGAAGCGTACTATTCGCTCATTGCAAGCGGTCCAAATGCGATGTTCGGTCATTATAATGCCGGCAAGCGACAAATGAAGGAAGGTGATTTTCTCCTGTTCGATTTCGCGCCCGATGTTGGCTATTACATGGCGGATGTTACTCGGATGATTCCTGTCGGCAAGTTCACCGATTGGCAACGAGAGTTGTACGGGTTCTATCTTTCCTGCTACCGCGCAATTATCAAAAGCATCAGGCCAAACGTAACTGCTCAAGTAGTCAGGCAAGCAGCTGCGAAGGAGATGGAGCAGATCCTTGCAAAGTCGAAATTTTCAAAACCGATTTACGAAAAAGCGGCGACACAGTTTGTGGAAAGCTACAAGCAGGGAACAAATAATCCTTATGCGACTCTTGGCCATTGGGTTGGAATGGCAACGCATGATGTGGGCAGTTATCGCGGGCCTTTGAAACCCGGAATGGTTTTCACGATCGAGCCAGCACTGCGCGTTCCGGAAGAACGGATCAATATCCGGCTGGAGGATATGATTCTGATTACAGAGAAAGGGGCCGAGAACATGTCGGATTTTGTCCCGATGGAAATAGACGCGATCGAGAAGATCATGAAGGAAGAGGGAATGGTGCAGAAATATCCGAGCGCTGATGTACGCAGATAAGACCACTGATTCACGCAGATGGAAAGATTATGATGGAATACTCCAGAGAAATTCAATCATTAGCGTAAATCAGCTGAAAGCGAGGAGGATAGTCCGTGAAGCCGAAGAGGATCAAAGCAAACGTTACTCTCCCCGGCACGCCGCAGGAAGTTTTTGAAGCGCTCACGGAATCGCGTATTATCAAACGATGGTCGGGACAACGAGGCAAGGTCGAACCGAAAATCGGTGGTAAGGCAGAGATGTTCGATGGATGGGTGAAAGGAAGAGTCCTTGAATGGAACCCGCCGAAGCTTCTTTCGTACACATGGAAGCCGCAAGACTGGCCTGAAAAGTCTACGGAATCCATTGTGCGATACACATTTAAGAAATCGGCGAAAGGAACAATCGTTGCACTTGAGCACAGTGGATTTCCGACCGATCGCGAAGCACAGAGTCACAAAGACGGCTGGCATGAGTTCGTGTTTGATCCATTGAAGGAATATTTCAACAAATGAAAACCATGACTGAGACAATGAATATCTCGAATCTTTCAGGCACCATCGAATTCTCGGTTAAAACGAGGGAACTCTAATGAACCGAACATCTGTCCCAATCATACTTCTCCTCCTCATTCCACTTGCCATTTGTCTTCCTTTCCAAGAGAAGAAGGAACCTCAGATCACCAAAAGTATGATCGAAGCCGCAGAAACGCTCTTCGGTTTGAAGTTCAACGATGCCAAACGCGATTCGATGTTAGAAAATCTTGAAGGGATGCTCAAGGACTACGAGAGCATCAGGACCGTTCCGCTGCCAAACAGCGTCATGCCCGTTGTGCAGTTCAATCCTATTCCTCAAGGATTCCGATTTGAGAAAACACGCAAGCCGTTCAAAGCGAGTCCCGCTTCCAAGGTGAAACGTCCAGCA
>JANONN010000291.1:0-8577 GCA_031420835.1 Ignavibacteriales bacterium
TTTGCGCTTGTGCCTGAACAAAAGATATGGTGACCATCAGCGTACCAATCACGAACACAGTTGCTTTCATAAGGGTGTTCTTTAGTAACCACTCTGCGTCTTCACCAAAAGAAGTGTTGACATCTTAGTGAAGACCCCCTGTAGTCCCCCTAAGAGGGGGACAGTTTTCATTTTCAGTTTTGAGATGAGAGAAAAAAATCCTCTCCCCTCGTAGGGGAGAGTTAGAGTGGGGTTCCATGGAATTTTCCGTCTGTGTTCTATCAAAAACGTTCAATCAGATAGTACGCTGAGTTCCTTATTTGATTGAGAGTGAATCTCATGTCAATAGTCAATGTTCCTTCATCCATCCTGCCATCTTGGAAACTTTCAGCGCCCCTTTCTTCAATGCATACTCTTTCATGTAACTGAAGAGCACGGGTGTCACGATAAGAACGTGAATGGCTGACGTGATGAGTCCACCGATCATCGGGGCGGCAAGGGGTCGCATCACATCCGACCCGACGCCGGCGCTCCACATAATCGGCACCAGAGCGATCATCGTGGTGGTAACGGTCATAAGCTTTGGGCGGAGTCGCAGCACCGAGCCTTCGATGGTGGCATCTATGATGTCTTGACGCTCTATAGGTCCCCGAGTTCCTCGTTCTTGATCCCGAAGCCGACGGTCCAGCGCCTCGTGCAGATAAACGATCATAACAACACCGGTCTCCACAGCGATCCCATAGATGGCGATGAAACCAACCCACACGGCGACGGAGAAGTTGTAGTTGAGCAGATAAACAAGATACACGCCGCCGATGAGCGCAAAGGGTACGGACAACATGACGACGAATGCTTCCATGTAGTCTTTTGTTACCATGAACAGCATGACGTAGATAAGAAGAAAAACGATCGGCATCATGATCTGCATCCGTTCTTTTGCGCGAATCTGATTTTCCCATTGGCCGCTCCACCGCAGCGTGTATCCTTGGGGAAGCTTCAATTCCTTCTCCAGAACTTCCTTCGCCTCCGTGACGAAGCTTCCCATATCGCGCCCGCGGACGTTAAGGAAAACGATCGAGCGGAGCTGGGCGTTCTCGCTAGAAATCATCGGCGGGCCCGGCGCCATTTCTATGCTCGCTATTTGGCTGAGCGGGATGTAGGTGCGGGAGGAAATCGAAGCCCGTTCAAAGTTAGATTGGGGATTGGAGATTGGCGATTGTGGAGCGGGTCTTCCCACATTCATCCCCGACTGCCCCGACTGCATTGAGCCACCCATCGTTGATGGCGTACTGCTCACTGCTGTCTGCATGCCGGACCCACGGACATTCACCGGCACGAGGAGGTTCTTCAGCGCCTCGATGTTGTTACGGAATTCGCGAGCATAGCGAACGCGGATCGGGAATCGCTGCCGTCCGTCAATGACCGTTCCTATATTCTCACCGCCGACAGCGGTCTCGATCACATCCTGTACATCGCCGACGTTGATGCCGTAGCGCGCCACTGCTTCGCGATCAATCTTAATATCGAGGAATAAACCGCCTTGAGTTCGTTCGGCGTAAAGATCGGCGGCGCCGGGGACTTTGCGAAGGATTTGTTCGGCTTCGATGGCAAGATGCTCAAGCGTGGCCAAGTCCTTGCCGAAGATTTTCACGCCAAGATCAGTCCGAACGCCGGTCGAGAGCATGTTGACGCGGTTGATGATCGGCTGCGTCCACCCGTTTCGGACGCCGGGAATTTGGAGTTTCGCATCGAGTTCTGAAATGATGTCGTCTTTGGTGATGCCGGGGCGCCATTGACTCTTCGGTTTTAGGATGATGATTGACTCGATCATGCTGACGGGCGCGGGGTCGGTGGAGGTCTCTGCTTTTCCCGCCTTGCCGAGGACAAGCTCGACTTCCGGGACCGACCTGATAAGCGCATCCTGGACTTGCAGGATACGGTTGACCTCAGTGATTGAAGCTGAGGGGAGCGTCACGGGCATGAAGAGGAGGCTCCCTTCATCGAGGGGCGGCATAAACTCCGATCCCATGCTCATGATCATCGGAATCGTGATCAACAGCGCAAGAATGTTGAGCGCGATGGTGGTTTTCCGCCACTTCAGCACCCAATGGATGATGGGCGCGTAGATGCGATTGAGAATGCGTGTCAGCGGGTTTTTGTTTTCGGTGCGGAACTTGCCGCGCGTCAGCATTGTCATCAACATTGGCACAAGTGTGATAGCAATGATGGCTGATCCGGCAAGAACAAACGTCTTGGTGAAAGCAAGCGGACGAAACAGCTTTCCTTCTTGGCCTTCCAACATAAACACCGGAAGGAACGAAATCACCATGATTCCGACAGAGTAGAAGATGGCCGGCCCGACTTGCTTAGCTGAGAGAATCGAGATCTCCACGTAGTCCCTTGTGGATAGCGTTCCTTTCTCCTCCTGCGCTCGCGCGACGTTGCGATAGGCATTCTCCACAAGTACGATGGATGCGTCAACAATAACCCCGATGGAAATGGCGATACCGCCTAACGACATAATGTTCGAGGTGATGTTAAAGAGCTTCATACAGATGAAGGCGATGAGCACGGCGATCGGTATTTCGATGATCACTCGCAGCACGCTCCGAACATGGAGGAGGAAGAGCAGGACGATGATGCTGACGACAAGCGCTTCCTGGAGAAGCGTGTTTTGCAGATTCTTCACCGCCGCCATGATGAGGCTTGTTCGGTCATACGCAGGTTTGATCTCGACGCCGTCTGGCAGCCCCGGAGTGATCTCTTTGATCCGCTGCTTTACCCGGTCAATCACGTCTTTCGCATTTTCGCCGTGGCGCATGACGACGATGCCGCCGACCACTTGTCCCTGGCCGTCTTTTTCGAGCGAGCCGCGCCGGATGTCGCCCCCCATTTGCACGGTTGCAATGTTCCGAACGTAGATGGGAGTTCCATTCTGCCCGGTCGCTACGACCGCATTTTCAACATCACGCACCGATTGGATGTAGCCCTGTCCGCGGACAAAGTATTCCGCATCCGATATTTCTAAAATCTTCCCTCCAACGTCGTTGTTGGATCGAATCACGGCTGTCTTAATATCGGCAAGCGTCACTCCGTATGCCTTCATCTTCGTCGGGTCAACATCTACCTGATACTGGCGAACATAGCCGCCGATGGAAGCGACCTCCGACACGCCTGCAACGCCTTGCAGGTTCAGCTTCACGTACCAGTCTTGAATTGCGCGCAATGTGCCAAGGTCGTACTTGCCCTCGAGCGTGTACCAAAAAACATGTCCCACTCCTGTTCCATCAGGACCAAGCTGCATGCGAGCGCCCGGCGGCAAAAGCTGCTGGATGGTGGAAAGCTTTTCGAGCACTCGGCTGCGCGCCCAGTACAGATCGGTTCGTTCTTGGAAGATGATGTAGATGAACGACATGCCGAACATGGATTGCGCCCGAATGGCTTCCACCTCCGGCACTCCTTGCAAGGAGGTGACGAGCGGGAAGGTGATTTGATCTTCCACGAGCTGCGGTGCACGTCCCATCCATTCGGTGAAAACGATGACCTGGTTTTCCGACAAGTCGGGGATCGCATCCAATGGCGTTGTGGCGACAGCCCAGATGCCCCAGCCAACAATCAAGAGGTATGCAAGGATGATAATAAACTTGTTGCGTGCGCTGTAGTCAATAATTCGTTCTATCATGGTATTCTCCTCAGTGCTGTGTCCTCATTGGAGAGGCACTGTGATGGCAAACTCAATTATTCGACGAGAAGCCGACCGTGAACCATTCCCATCCCGCATGTAAAGTGGAACTCACCTTTGCTTGCGGGAGTGAGTTCGATGGATGTTGTCTTTCTCGCCGGTAGCTTTCGACGGATGTTAAATTCTTCGAAGATGACTTCGTTGGTGCAATCGGAATCCTCATCGCGGTAGAAGTTGAATGTTACCTTCTTTCCTTGCTTCACACGAACGACGTCTGGTATGTAACGTCCTTTCACGAGAATATTCACAGATCCGTCTTCAACGGTACTGGCAGCATCGGATGATTTCCTATCACTGGCGGAATGGCCAACATGCGCATCGCCGGACGAAGGTTGCTGAAGCGCGCTTTCAGAATCGAGTAAGAACCCACCAGTTACAGCGACCAACTCTCCTTGTTTGAGACCTGAAACCACTTCGTAGAACGAATCGGAGGAGGCGCCTAACTTCACATCGCGTGGTTCAAACGTGTTTGGTTGTGTTTCCACCCAAACCACTGTACGCCTGCCCGTCGCAAGAACAGCCGATGCCGGAATCACGAGCACGTTGTTAACCGGCGTGATCAACTCTGCTCGGACAAACATCTTCGGCTTCAGCGCCCCTTGCGGATTGTCAAACTCTGCCCGGACGCGCACGGTTCTCGTTTCGTTGTTGATGACCGGATCAATGAATGTGACCGTTCCGGAAAAAACCCGGTTCGGATATGCCTCGCTCATCACTTCAATTGGCTGACCCACGCGTGCGAACCGGATGTCCTTCTCATACACATCAACGTACACCCAGACCTTGGAAAGGTCAACGAGTTGGTAAAGCACCATTCCCTCATCAACATATTGGCCTTCCTGCACTTGCTTGAGGACGACGGTACCACGAATCGGTGAATGAAATCGCATGGTGCTGGAGAATTCCTTGGTCTTTTCCAATTCGGCGATCTGAGTTTCTGTCATCCCAAAATGAGTCTTCAGACGGTTTCGTGTCGCTTGTACGAGTCGCTCCTGCACGCTCCTGTTTATCTCGTCGCCGGTCGTGGTTGTCCGTTGAAGCGCTTCAAGGGAAGTAACGAACTCCTGTTTTGTCGAAGCCAGATCGGGACTATAGAGATCGAGAAGCGGTTCTCCTTTCTCAACCTGCTGGCCGGTAAAGCTGACGTGGAGCTTTTCGATCCGCCCACGAAATCGGGCAGAGACGGTTGCCTGCATTGGCTCCGCGTAGTCTACAACGCCTACGGACGAAGTCGTCTTTCGGAACGATCGGCGTGCTACCGGCTCCGTCGTCACGTTTGCCATTACGCGTTGAGTGGGGGAGAGACTGACAGCTTGCAAGTTTGCCTTCGCCTCGTCAGACATTTCCTGCACAGTTGATTTGCGCACAAGTGCCATTCCACAAACTGGACATGCACCCGGTCTATCCGAAATGACGGAAGGATGCATGGGGCACGTGTAGATTTCCTTCGATGACTGTGCCGATGATGCTGACCCCGCCTTACTGTCGGATTCGCCTGAAGAGCACCCGACAAGAGAGATTGACATAAGTGTGAGTATGAGGATCATGGTTTTCATTCTTAATTCTCCTGTGAAATAATCGAAATGTCCATAACACCTACTGAGCGCTCCAACGATGCAAGCGCCTGGTGGTATTGCATGAGCGCCATTGCAGCTTCCATCTTGCTCATTTGATACATGCGATATGAATCGAGCAGCATAAGGTACGATGTGCGGCCGGTTTGATATTCAATCAATGACGTTCTAAGCGATTGATCGAGTTGCGGCAAGATGGTTGTCTGGTAGGTCTGTACGCGTGAGTCGGCCGACTTCAGTTTCGAAACGTTCTCGATGATCTGTGCTTCAATCATCCGTCGTGAAGCAATGTACATTGACTGACGCATTGATCGCTCTGCCGAGGCTTCTTCTACTCGTGCCGATGCTTTCGAGAGCGTCCACGGTGCAAAGGGGAGTGAGATGCCGGCCATGATACTCCATCGCTTGTGTCCAAGGATCGGAGAGTTGACGTACTCAAGCGAGAGTCGCAGGTCTGGAACGTACTCCTGCTTCTGCATCTTGAGCATGAGATTGCTTTCTGCGATACTCAATGAGTCATGTACAATCATCGGCCGATTCGCCATCGCATACTTGACAAGTTGAGCAGCATCATAGCTGATTGCGCCAGGTTTAAGGGGCTCAAGCGGGCCGATCGCCTCTCCCGCGCGGCGATTGAGTATGGCGTGGAGCATGCTTTCGGCGCTCATAATTTCCTGATGAAGAGAAACTTCCTCGACCTTGAGCTTGGCAAGCTCGATATTAGTCTTCAACACGTCTTGCTGCGATGTCTTTCCAACGGCATACTGCGTCGTCGCTGCATCAAGAATCTGTCTTAGGAACTGCTGGTTCTCCCGATTCAATGCGATGGCCTCGCGTGAGTACCACAACATTGCATACGATGACTTAAGCTGAGCGATGATCTGTAACACTCGCTCCAGATGATCATGGTGAGCATGCTCAGACTGAATGCGGGCAATATCACGCTCAAGAACAAGCTTCGTTGGGAAACGGAACATTTGCATCAGCTCAAGGTTTGTGTACATCGCCTGATTGAGTTTGGCTCCGGGGATTTCCATCCATTTGAGTGTCAGTTCCGGATCCTCCAATGCCCCGGCTTGCGGAATCTTGTTCTCAAACACTTGCATTCGAAATACTTGCGCCGCTATATCGGGATTATTCGAAAGAGCCTCGATGACCAGAAATCGGAGATCTTCTTTCTCTTCCTCCTGTGCCAGGGCCGTCGCGGCCGCGATGAGCAGGAGGAGAATTGCGCGTTTCATATGCGCTCCTTTACGTGCTAAGAAAAAAATAAGTAGCCACTTCTCTGGAAACCGAAGTGGAGAAAGCGAAAGGAAAAACTGAAACGTTAGATCAGAAGTGAGGAATGAAGGATGAAGAGCGGCAGAGGTGCCGTTAAGTGAGGCGAGGAAACAAAGTAAGCAAATGAATGTGCTTGAAGATCGATGGTAGGAAGTTCGTGGAAGGCGCTTTGAATGAGAGACTTCTCGAATTGAATTGGTTTGTCGCCCTTGATGAAGGGTGTGGTGTTCCGTTCTGCACCAAATGTTTTATTACAGCAGGAGGGCGTTTGTGATGCGAGACCGTAACCCTCTGCTGGCGTCGGACTTGACATATCGCAGAACGGCGTCTCTGCACTCATGAGAGGACAGAGGTAGTTCACCACGGGCACGCCGACATTGAACAGTATGAATGCCACCAGCAGAACAACAGCCGACACTATTTTGGTTGATGATCGCATCATACTCTCTAACGCAAGACTCCCTCGATTAGTTTCATAGGAAACCACAAACTTGGGACAGACAAACATACAAAATCGGACGGATAGAATCAACCCGCATCTGGCAATTCCAAGAAATCGGGAAAGAGATTCTATGCAAATTGCGGGTAAATTCATCATACATGACTTTACGCGGCAGAGAAACGGTGAGCAGGGTCACTCAACCACGTCAACGGCATCGCCAACTGAAATAACACCGCGCGTCTTGTGTATGAGGTTCTGGCCAAAGAGCACATCGCCTCCTCGCTTGCGGAATGTGTTTAATGTGTGGAGTGGCTCGATTCCACGAACGCCCGTTGACTGGTCCACTGTCGTTGTGCTGCATCGGGTGCACGGTTTGGCGACGCGCATTCGGACTTCTCCGATCTGAACCACTCGCCATTCATCTTCCGCAAAAGGATGGAAGCCACTGACAACGATGTTCGGACGGAAACGGTTCATGGGAACAGGAGCAGCGAGACGGCGATTTAACTCATCAAGCGATTCTTTTGATGTGAGCAAGAAAGGAAACGCATCCGCAAGACTGTAATGCTCGTTGTTCGTTCTGTACTCACCACCTACAAGTCTGACAGTTGTCTCGGGCATATGCACCAACTTGCACGGTGTCTTGAGAAAGTCGCTGAACCATGAATTTGCTTCTTGTGAAATGGCAATTGCGTTGAGCGTATCATCCCAAACCGTCACCTTGATAGATTCACCGCCGGCTGGTTGAAGCGCAATGCGCAAGTCGCTCTGTCCGTGAACACTGAGTCGAAGGATATCATTTTCAATTGCTGTCTTGATCAAAGCAAGGCGAGGGTGCTTCCGCTGCGTCATGAAGCGATGCTCAGCGTCAACTAGCATAAAGCGGCGATCGAATTCGAAGCCACGTTCCAACACTGTCGCATGTTGAACGGAAATACCGGCGCACGATTTGACAGGGTAGATGTGCAGCCCGGCGACTTTCATAGACTCCGTTCCACTACCATCCTTTCCGGCTGCGAAGACCGGTGATTTGTCCGACATGATTCTCACCATGCTTGGAGTACGTCACGAGGAGGCTGTCAAGAGTGATGGTGCCGCTTTCGGGATGAACTCCTTTCCGCTGCCATGCTGAATCAGGCAAGGTCCTAAGAAAATGAGTGATGCGCGGATGGAGGCCACGGAGAATGGAGATCGAGCTTTGGACAGGAAATGCTTTTGCGTCTGGGAGTTCGGCCCATTCTTCTTGATCGTACGGCTTGATGGTGGGAGTTTCTTCCGTCATGAGCAATTTCATTCTTACAAAGGCGTTCATATGCGAATCCGCAAGATGGTGCACAACCTGCCGCACCGTCCATCCGCCATCTCGGTAGCGAGTATCCAATTGATCTTCGCTGAGACCCTTCACCGCTTGCTCAAGAAGGTCCGGCAGTCGTTCGATCTTTTCAATCATCGCATTGCGTTCAGAGAATGTTGGCATTTTTTCTCCGTAATGGAAAATGAACAATGATTGTAACCACTCAGAGTCTTCACTAAAAGAAGTGTTGACATCCTAGTGAAGA